>SMWC01000153.1 GCA_004357505.1 Gammaproteobacteria bacterium
AACATGCCGGCAGCGACGATCGTGCCCGTGCGAGTCGCCGTCACGAGCTGTGGAACGTAAGGAGGCGCGGAAAGCAGCACAGGGGGCGAGTGACGTTGCACGAGAACGTCGTACTCGTACTTCAGCGCCCGTCGATCCTCCAGAGCGGCCGCGTGCCTCACCTCGGCCTCGACCAGATTCTCTCTGAGCGCTCGATACTGCTGTACCAGCAACGGTGCGCGAGCTGCGTGGCTTTGAAGATCGGCGACTTGCACGCGCATGGCGTCTCGCGCCGACTGAAGCTCAAGGAGCTGCGCGCGAAGTGCTTGTTCCTCCCGGCCCAGACCTTCGATATATCCGGTCTCTCCGGCGGACAACCCGACCGTACTCAGGCTTTCGACCGTGCCCTCTAGATTGGATACGGTATTAGCCAAACGAACGACGTCCGGAAAATCGAGCGCGTACAGCTGCTGCAATCGGTCGTATTCCGCTTGAGCGGTCCGCAGCTCCTGAATCGCTATGTCCGCCTCACGCTCGAGTTCTGTTCTGACCGCTGTCGTTTCGGCATCGAGTCTGAGCACATCAGGATGGCGGGAACCGTAGCGCCCTCTGACCATCGCCAGTATCGTCTGCAGCGAGGCTAAGCGCTCGGACGTCGGGGGTCCCGGATCGGTGACTTCTCTGCGTAAAGCGCCGCGCGGATCGAGTTCTCGAAGGGCGCTGTCAACTGTGAGGCTACGGTTTTGAAGACGTTGAATCTGTATCTCGAGTTGCATTAGCTCGCTCTCTGCGAGCGCCGCGGCCCGGGTATCGGCAGCCGGCCTCCCCTCTAAGGCGCTTGAGTTCTCCTGCCTGAACTCGGCGATTGTCGTCTCCAGTAGCCGGACTGCCGACGACCGTTGCTCGAGATCGGCCTCGAGGGCAGCCATCTCCTGAGCCAACTCCGACGTCGCTGGGTCGGTGCTGGTCTGCGCATACAGTGCCGATAACGCTTCGAGCGTCGCCGCAGCAACACGCGGATCCGGATCCTCGACAGAGACCGAGAAGATCACGGAGACGAGACTCAGGTCACCCGCGGTCCCATCGACGAGCGATACCTCGGTCACGCCGGCAATGGCTCGATCGTGAAGCACGGCAGCACGTACCGCAGGCGTGACCGCCCCGCGCGCGCGCGCAAACGATGTAGCTCCTGCGAGGATTCCGTCGACGTCGAGTCGCTGGAGCACGTCGGCGTGCCTTGCCGCGACGCGCTCCTGCGCATAGCGCGTCAGCGCTGCGTTATCGACGTCCGTGCCGATAACCGGCTCATTGATCGACAGCGTGGCAACCGCACGGTATCTCGGCTGAACTCGCTGAACGACACCGGCCGTCAGTGCCGCGACGACGAGTGCCGTCGCAAGCAGCCAACGGAACCGTCGGCGCAAGACGATCAGGCACCGCGCAATCAAAACTAACCCTCGCCGACGGCCGGGACGGCGGCAAGATAGCGCGAGCGAACCCAGCCGACTGCCTGACTAGAGCTGACTCCGCTGGAATAAGAGATATAAGACCATCCTTGCGAATCGCTGATTACCTCAACGCGGTCACCGGACTGGAGAAAGCCCACGACCGCAGCGTCGGTGCTACCCGATCCGCGAACGTTCAAACCCGCCGGCAGCACCGCTCGGATTGCGTTACGCGGCATTTCCGCCTGCCTGGCGAATCGCGTGAGGCTCAGGCTGTAGGGACTGGGATTACTAATGCCCTGATGCACGCCTTCACTGCGCATTCTGGCGTGGACGACGTCTAAGTTTCCGTACGCGGCCTTGTAATACGTCGGTGAGAGGCGTACCGCTTCGCTGAGGAGCTGTTCCGCGTCCGCAAGATCGCCGTTATTCAGGGCGATATAACCCGCTTGATTGTACGCAGTCGCTTTATCCGTCGCCCGGCTTAAGATATTCACCGCATCCGCATACCAACCTTGCCGCGCGTAGACGAGCCCGAGATTCGACCAGGCGGGCGCATAGTCCGCACGAACCCCTGTCGCTCGATAGAAATCGCGCGCCGCTTGATCGAGATCGCCGGACAAATAGCGCGAGTAGCCGATGTTGTTCAGAATCATCGGCGAGTTCGAATTGATAGCCAATGCTGCCTGAAAATGCTCGATCGCGACTGCGTGATCGTTGTCGCGGTCCGCCAAGATGCCGAGCGCGTTATGCGACCGCCAGCGCTGCGGGTCAACCGTCACCGCCGCAACGAGGTAATCGCGCGCTTGATCCATCGCCTGCAACGCCATCAGCTCGAGCCCGGCGCCTTCTTGCCCACCGGCATGCTCCGGATTCAGCTCAACGACATTGAGATAGGCCCGCAGGGCCTGCTCGGTTTTACCGATGTAGGTACAGACGGCTCCAACCCGAAACCAAACCTCAGGGTCCGGCCGCTCTTGAGCATTGATCGCGAGGAGGTAATGCATCAGCGCCGACTCGTAATCTCCACGGCGTGCCGCGCTATCACCTGCGAGTACCGGATCGTCGGTGATAGTAAGCTCGTCGGTAACGGCCGTGGCGAGACCCGACGACGGCGTCGTTGCGCAGGCGGATAAGCCTAGCCCGATGAGGGCGAGACTCGCGAAGAATAGTGCATGTATGGTCTTGTCTTTCAACCGCTGACCTACCCGAGTACGTCGAATGCCTGAATCAGCCCGATCACGGCCGGACCAATTGCGATGACGAAGAAGCCAGGGAACATAAAGAATACAAGAGGGAAGATCATCTTGGTGGCCATCTTCGCGGCTTGTTCTTCGGCTCTCTGGGTACGCCTGTCGCGAAATTCTTCTGAGTAAACACGTAGAGACTCGGCAACGCTGGTACCGAAACGTAGTGTCTGCACGAGCAGACTCACGAGCCCTTTGATATCGTCGAGACCCGTTCTTTTTGCAAGGTTCTTGAGCGCGACGACCCTGTCAACACCGGCGCGAATTTCCGCGTTAACGAGCGCCAGCTCTATCGCGAGCTCGGGGTGACTCACAGTCAGCTCATCGGCGACACGCTGAATAGCCTGCGACAGGCCCAGACCCGCTTCGACACACACGACGAGCATGTCCAGCGCGTCAGGGAAGCCGTGGCGCAGTTTCTTCAGCCGATTCTCCAGCAGGCGACCCAATACTATGCTCGGGATGATCAACCCCGCTGCACTCATCGCTAACGCACCTAAGAGTTCACGCCCCGTACTTAACTGCGGGAACCAGCGGGCACCAAACACGAAGAGAATCGGCAAAACAAACGCCAGCACGAACTTGATCGAATAATAGGTCTGAATCGCGGTGGGCGAACGGAACCCGGCATGGACCATTCGGGCGGAGATCTTGCTTCGCTCGATTTCTTCCTGCGGCAGGATGAACCGAGACACCGGTCCCATCATCGTATTGATAAAGACCAGGGTCCGGCCTTTGTCCACAACTTTGGTCGGCTGCTGAACCTTGCCCAGCCGCCGCCGGACCGGATCGATCGCTCCAAGAAAAAGATACCCGAGCCCGAGACCGAACATGACGAACGTGCCCGCCACCAGGAAGATGACGACAACCTGCAGTGTCTCCTGATCGGTTATCAGCACCTCAAGCATCGTGATAATGCGTTCCATACCGAACCTCTAGACCTCGATACGAATGATGCGGCGAATAAAGAAGACGCCAATCGCTGCCCAAGCGATGGCGAACATCACCATTCGCCGACCCATGGGATCTTCGAACAACATCGGTAGATAGTCCGGACTGCTCGTCATCATTGCGAAAACCAAGAACAGCGGTATGAGCGCCAGTATCCAAGCCGACATCCGGCCCTCGGCAGAGAGAGTGCGGACTCGACGCTGAAACCGAAAACGCTCGCGTACGACCTTAGCGATCTGCTCCAGAATCTCCGCGAGATTACCGCCGCTCTCCTTTTGCACGAGTATTGCTGTGACCAGAGCCATAACGGTGACGCTGGGCACTCTTGCCAGCAATCCCAGCATGGCTCTGCGCACGTCGCTGCCGTAGTTGATATCCGCGAATGTCTGGGCGAATTCGCGGGCAACGGGATCTTCCATATCCTCCGCTACCAATCTGAGCGTAGCGTTGAAAGGATGACCCGCCATCAACGCGCGGCGCATGACATCGATTGCATCCGGAAGCTGTTCTTCGAATTTGGAGAGCGTTTGGTAACGATCTCGAGAGATCTTCACGAATGGCAGCCACAGACCGAGCAGGCCGACGCCGAGCGCCGCTGTCGGCATACGCGTGACTGTCCAGGTCACGATCGCAGACGCGATACCGATCACGACAGCGAGCAACACGAACCGGTACGCCAGTATTTGATGCCCGCCCTGCTCGATAAGGCGTCGTAGCGACGCCAGCGCCGGTATCGCTTCCAGTTGCCGCTCTAGCGGCGACAGCTTGCGAAGATATCGCTCTCGCAACAGCGACGCAACACCGTCTTCCGAAGAGGTTTTCTCGATCTCCTCGACACGTTTCTTGAGCCGCTTTCTCGCTTGGCGGCTATCGCCGAATGCGGGGACGATCATCACCTGCGATAACAGGAAGACGGCAGCGAACACCAGGCCGAGATAGATCAGTACGGTATCTTCCGCCACGGGATTACCCCTTTACATCCAGCCAGCTCGGCTCAAAGGTTTCGACCGGTATCTCGATACCTTTAAGATGCAGTTTCTTCCGGAAGGACGGGACCACGCCCGTAGCACGTAGGCTTCCGAGCACATTCCCTTCCTCATCCAGTCCCTGGCGCTCGAAGGCGAACAGCTCGGACATCGTAATGATGTCTCCTTCCATGCCGTCAATCTCCTGAACACTGGTGAGCCGGCGGTGGCCATCCTCGTGGCGTTCAATTTGAATAACGACGTTGATCGCAGAAGCGATCTGAGCACGCAAGGTCTTCATAGGAAAACTGATGCCGGTCATCGAGACCATCGTTTCGACGCGGCTCAGCGCATCTCGCGGAGTATTAGCATGGATCGTCGTCAGCGAACCATCGTGCCCCGTGTTCATGGCCTGCAGCATATCGAGTGCCTCGGCACCGCGAACCTCACCGATAATGATACGTTCCGGCCGCATACGTAGACTGTTCTTAATGAGATCTCTCGCCGTTATCTCACCTTTATTCTCGATGTTCGGCGGCCGAGTCTCGAGGCGCACGACATGGGGCTGTTGCAACTGCAGTTCCGCGGAGTCCTCGATGGTTACAATGCGCTCATCGGTCGGAATATATCCGGAGAGAACGTTCAGCATTGTCGTCTTTCCGGCGCCCGTACCACCGGAGACGAGTATGTTTAGCCGTCCAACGACTATCGCTTCAAGAACGACTGCGATCTGCTTGCTGACCGAACCGAGCTCGATCAGTTTCTCCATCGTTAACATTTCCGCAGAAAAGCGACGAATCGACAGTATCGGACCGTCGAGTGCCAGCGGCGGAATGATGGCGTTCACTCGGGACCCATCCTGCAGGCGGGCATCGACCATGGGGGAAGATTCATCGATTCTGCGGCCGACGCCTGAGACGATCCGGTCGATGATATTCATCAAATGCCGATCGTCGTTAAAAGTCACGTTGGTGAGCTCAAGCTTGCCGCGGCGCTCAACATAGACCTGGTTGGCTCCGTTGACCAAGATGTCCGAGATGGTCGGGTCTTGAAGCAGCGATTCCAGCGGACCAAGGCCCAAGACCTCATCTTCGATGCGCTGTATGACGCGAGTCCGTTGGTCGGCATTCAACAGTGCGGATTCATCCTGCATGAGCCGTTGACAGATGTCTCGGATCTGTTTTCGAGCCTCGAGTCCCTCCATGCTGCCGATCAGAGAGAGATCCATGACCGTGAGCAGTTTAGAGTGGATTCGCTCTTTCCATTCACTCTCCAGCTTCGACAGTGCGGTATCGGAATTCGCCGACATACTGATGTTACTCGTACCGGCGCTACCAGGTGTCGCGTTCATTGGGTGCGCGGGTCTCTGTTGGAATACTGAAGCCATATCCTCGCCCTATCCGGCCATACCACGCAGCCTTGTAATGAAAGTCTTGGAAGTCGTGGCCGTGCGCCCATCGACGAACTCTTCCAGACGCAAAAGAGCCTTGGTCACGGACGACCTGCGCGCCTGGTCGTAAATCGGCACGCCGATATTGACGCTCTCGGTGACAGCCTGAAAATCGTTCGGCACCAGTATGGGCGTTTTGCCGTGTAGCGCTTGTTCGATATCCGCAAGCTTGACGGAAGCGTTCTTCGAGTAGCGATTCACGATGAGTGTGAGACGATCTGACGGAACCGCAAGCTCCTTGGTCAGAATGTCATACATACGGACTGCGTCGTGTAGACTCGGCAAGGACTGCTGCATGACCAAGACGATCTTATCTGCGCGCTCCAGCGTGAGCGCACTGAACTGATCGATCTGCCTGTGCAGATCGACGATAACGCGCTCATAATTTTCAGAGAGCAGAGCGAGTACGTTCTCAAACCCAGCCAGCATGAGCTCCTGATGAAAATCGACGCCGACATTCAGAGTAGCCAAGACCGATAGTCCGCTCTCGTGTTTCGTCATGTAGGCCTCGATCGCAACTTCGTCGAGATCATTGGCGACATCCAGCGCCTCGAGGAGGCCGCGCTTCGGCTTGAGATCGAGGTACTGCGGCAAATTACCGAATCGAAGATCGAGGTCCACCAGCACGGTCCGCCGGTTTGAGATCACCACAAGAAGATGCGCGACATTAGTCGCGAGGAACGTAGCCCCGGAACCGCCCTTCGCGTTGATGAACGCAGTCAATTCAGTCAGCCCTTTCCTTCTCGACGGCTTGAGTTCGGTCGCCAACCGTGTCACTGCGGCTAGAAGGTCCTTCACGACAATAGGCTCAGAGAGGAAGTCTCGTGCCCCGGCTTGCATCGCCGCACGCATGCTCTGCGCGTCGCTGCCATCGCCGATGACAATGAGCGGCGGACGTTCGTCGAGCGTATAGCGGCCAAGCGCTTCGAGCTCGTCCCTCGAGTCGGGGCCGATTCTGAGCAACAAAATGTCCGGAAAGACTACGACACCACTCAGGGGATCGTACTGGCGGTTAGTGGTAATGCGCGTCTGAACTTCAAGATCGCGAACATCGTTAAGACAGTTGCACAACTCGGCCACAGCGTCCTTGGAGCGGCTGACTAGTAAGACTTGCAGTCTACTCGGCATGATGATTTCCCTGTGCCGTTGCCGTCATCAACATGGGGAAAATCCTCCGGGCCACACGCCGAGACTCTCTGCCGGTATCGTCGTGGCAAAATTCGGCATCGCAAAAGTTTGCATCCACAGCGGGATGATCAGCTGATGCGTGAATCCTGTTATCGAGACACGGACGAATTGAATTAAGCCAAAGCTACCTATTGGGTTGGGAAGGGGGATACCGCCTTGATCCAAGTATCGGACTTCCACGTTAGCTGTCGTCAGTCCTGGCAGCAGGCTGCTAGCTGCACCGCCGCCTGACGGGTTGAACACCGTGATCTCCGCGATTGCCGTGTCGTTGAGCTGGCAGACGGCGGCGATGCGTGCGCCGCGTCGGGTCGCCTCGTCCAATGCATTCAAGACGAAGAACACGCGCGCGACCTCGACAACGCCGAATAGTGTGATCATCGCGACGAGCCCGACGACAGCTACCTCGACTGTCGTTGTTCCTTGTTGCCGTCGCATTTTACAAGGCCCTCATTGTCATGGCTGCCTGCAGGCTGTAGCTGTTCGTCGCGGTATTCCCGCCGTAGAAGAAACCGGGAATGAAAACGAAGATCGCCGCATACGGATAGGCGACAGAGACAGACACATTGCCGCCGCCGGCACCGGCCACCGTCACAGCGCTGGTAGTCAAGTCCGGCAGGAGCGCGCTTCCGGTGCCGGCGGTATTGCCATACACGACGAGATTCTGTGCCTGGGCCCGCACAGCGCCGTTAATACTGACGACGCCGGTCGATCCCACCAACGCGTTGGCCGCAACGTAACGAACTCCGTCACGAACAGACTTGGTCAGCGTGTTGTACTGCAGGAACGCGCGCCCGAACTCCGCTGTCGCCATGATCAGTATTAAGCAGATCGGCAAGACGATGACAAATTCGACTATCGCGGCACCCTTGGTCCGGGAGCGTACGCATTTTGCACCGAATCTCTTCATGCCTGTGCCTTAGGACGCCGTAGCACTCTCATCCTTGTAAAGTTGAATGATGTAAGGCCCGGGGCCGGTGCTCGGGACCGAGCTTGGCCGGCCCGTGATCGGACAACCGTTTTCGATGAACTGGCCGTAGACGTCGCCGCCGTCGGGCGGCTTTTCGACTGGCTGTAACAGGTAGAAGCAGAGGAACCCAAGAATCGGCACGTCACCCTGGCCGTTCGTCGTGGTGGAGCAGTCGCCGATAGGTGCCGCGAGCACGCGGCGGTTGAACGCGCCGATGCCGTAGTCCTCGATCGGATCATTGTCGTAGTAATGGTTGTCGATCGCGTACTGGTAATCGTCAAAGTCGTAGAAAGTGTAGTCGTTCGGGTTCGCGGGCAGCGGCGCGCCTTCATAGCAAATCTTGTCGATCATGACTTCGCCGTCCACTTCGCATTCGTAGGTCAGCGGCGGCGTCACCGCCGCGACGACGACATCCGGCGGATATACCAATTCCGTACCGTTCATCGGCCCCGAGTAGATACCGAAGCGCGTGTTGAGGCCCTGGGCAACCGGACCGACGGTATTACCCGGTTCCGTAGGAACCGTGTCACCCGTCGACAGACAATCGTCGTAGCTTCCCGCCATCGCCTCGCGCACATCGGCCCCGCCTTGACCGTCACCCAGCCTGATCAGTTGGAAGTTGCCTGCCCCGATGTCGAACTCGTTGGTTGAGGCTTTCAATATCGAGGCAACACCGAGCGTATAACCGTAAGTGTCGTCC
>SMWC01000154.1 GCA_004357505.1 Gammaproteobacteria bacterium
AGCGAGATTCGCTCTCGTTCCGGGTCGATGGCCAGTACGATCGTCTCCAGTTCTTCACCTTTCGTGTAGTTGCGCACTGACTCTTCGCCAGGGATCTCCCAGGACAGGTCAGAGAGATGGACCAACCCATCGATGTCGCCGGGAAGACCGATGAATACACCGAAGTCGGTGATGGACTTAATCTGTCCGGAGATCTTGTCACCTTTGTTGTAGCGTTCGGCGAAATCCGCCCAAGGGTTCGCTTTGCATTGTTTCAGGCCAAGAGAGATACGCCGGCGTTCCTCATCGATATCGAGCACCATCACTTCGACTTCATCACCAATTTGCACGACCTTGTGCGGGCTCACATTCTTGTTAGTCCAGTCCATTTCCGACACGTGGACGAGACCTTCGACGCCCTCCTCGATCTCAACGAAACAACCATAGTCGGCGATGTTTGTCACTGTGCCAAACAATCTGGAGTCAGGAGGATAACGTCGCCCGAGATCTACCCAGGGATCATCACCGAGCTGCTTCAAGCCTAGCGATACGCGATTGCGTTCGCGGTCAAACTTCAAGACCTTGACATCCATCTCGTCACCGACATTGACCACTTCGGATGGATGCTTCACGCGCTTCCAGGCCATGTCAGTGATATGTAGAAGGCCATCGATGCCACCGAGATCCACGAAAGCCCCGTAGTCGGTCAAGTTCTTCACGATGCCCTTGAGTATTGCGCCCTCCTGCAGGTTTTTCAGCAGTTCTTCGCGCTCAGCGCTGTACTCTTCCTCGACGACGGCGCGGCGGGACACCACTACATTGTTGCGTTTCTGATCGAGTTTGATGACTTTGAACTCTAGGGTGCTACCCTCCAAGGCGGTGGGATCTCGAACAGGGCGAACATCCACGAGAGATCCGGGCAGAAATGCACGAACAAAATCGATGTCAACGGTGAAGCCGCCGCGAACACGGCCACTAATCGTGCCGGTAACGACTTTGCCCTCTTCGAAGGACTCCTCGAGGCGTCGCCAGGTCCGAGCACGTTTGGCCTTCTCTCTAGATAAGCGCGTCTCGCCAAAACCGTCTTCTACGGCGTCGAGCGCCACTTCGACTTCATCGCCTATCTGGACTTCGATTTCGCCACGCTCGTCGAGAAATTGGTCAGCGGGAATGATGGCCTCGGATTTCAGGCCCGCGTGGACGACGACGACATCCGAGTTCACATCAAGCACGATCGCCTTCAGGATGGCGCCGTGCTTCATCTGTTGATTAGCGAGACTTTCTTCCAGTAACTCCGCAAAAGATTCGGTCATTTAGTTTATCCGCTGACGCGGCACCCTCCGAGACGTCGTCTGTCCATCCTAGACCGACGGTTGACAAAACATGGCTTCAAGCATCCTGCCAAAGCCGCTTAACTTCTAACTCGCTGACTGGTCCAATCCCGCAAACCAAGAATGGACCCGCGCTACGACCTGTTCCGGTGTGATTCCGGTGGAATCGAGGACTTGAGCCCCTTCCGCGGTCTTCAGCGGCGCTACCTTGCGGTTTGCGTCGCGCTCGTCCCGCTCGGCAATCTCTCGGGAAACGGCCGGCAGGCTAACATCAATCCCCTTTTCTTTCAACTGGTTATAGCGCCTCAAGGCTCTTTCCTTCGGCGTTGCGGTGAGATAGACCTTCAGAGTCGCATCGGGAAACACCACACTCCCCATATCGCGTCCGTCAGCGACGAGACCGGGGGGTTGAGCGAATGCTCGCTGGCGCAGTAGTAGCGCTGCTCGAACGAGCGGAAGCAAGGCTACTTGCGATGCCGCAGCAGCATGCTCCTCGGTGCGTAGCTGCGTAGTCACGTCAGTCCCGTCGAGAAAAACCTGTTCCGCATCTTCGGCCAGGGAAAAATTCACAACCATGTCGGCCGCCGCTGCCGCTAATCCCCGCTGATCATCAAGCGCGATGGATTTTTGCGCGGCAATCAGCGCCACCAATCGGTACAGCGCACCGCTATCGAGTAGATGCCAGCCCAGCTTGTGTGCCAGGCTGCGGCTGATAGTCCCTTTACCCGAACCGGTCGGACCATCGATCGCGATCACGGGCACCCGGTCAGTCATGCCTGGTGCCTGTGGTCGCCTCCAGCCGGAGCCCGCTAAGCGCTGCCGTCGTCAGGAAGTCAGGAAAGGATGTACCGATCTGGTCCGTACCCAGAATCTCGATAGGCTCTAGCGCCCTCAGGCTAGCGATCGCGAACGCCATTGCGATCCGATGATCGCCATGGCTGTCGACACGCCCACCTAGCAGTTGGCCAGCCTCGATCGTCAGCCCATCGGGCTGCTCGTCGACGCTAACGCCCAACGCCCGAAGTCCTGCTGCCATGACGGCCAGGCGGTCGCTCTCTTTATGTCGCAGCTCTTCGGCACCGGTCACGACGGTTCGCCCTTCTGCACCGGTGGCGGCAATGAACAATACCGGTAACTCGTCGATACTCAGAGCGACGAGCTCGGCGCCAACCTCGACACCGTGCAGTTCGCTCTGCTCGACGTAAATGTCCGCAACCGGCTCAGCGCCACATTGTCGCTTGTTCCGGAGCTCAATCCTCCCGCCCATGTTGTTCAGAATCGTCAGCAATCCGGTTCGAGTGGGATTGATCCCGACCGCAGGCAGCAACAGGCCGTCGGTGGCGCCGAGAAGACCCGCAACGATGAAAAATGCGGCGGCAGAGAAGTCACCCGGGATCTCGATCGCGGTGCCGGTCAAAGTTGCGGGCCCGGTCACCGAAACGATGTCGTCCGACTCCTGCTGTAGCGGTACGCCCATGGTCAGAAGCATCCGCTCGGTGTGATCGCGACTCGGAGCGGGCGATTTGACCGTCGTTCGCCCGTCAGCCCATAGAGCCGCTAACAAGATCGCCGATTTCAACTGTGCGCTGGCGACAGGTAACGTGACGTCGACGGCGCGAAGTGGTGTCGTGCCGCGAATGTGAACAGGTGCCCTCCCCTGATCGGTTGTGATCTGAGCACCCATAGTGCGCAGCGGCTCAGCGACGCGCTCCATTGGTCTTTGCCGTAAGGACTCGTCGCCCGTCAGCACCGAATCGAAGGGCTGCGCAGCCAGCAGGCCCATCAGCAACCGCATCGAGGTGCCCGAGTTACCGAGATCCAATGGTGCCATCGGTTCGGTGAGCCCGCCGGGACCCACGCCCGTCACGTTCAGCTGCGCGCCGTGGTCGTCGATCGGTACACCCAGCGCGCGCAGTGCCGCCAGAGTCCTGAGGCAATCCTCGCTACGGAGAAAGCCCGAAATCACTGTCGATCCCTCGGCTACCGCGCCTAGTAACAGGGCCCGGTGCGAGACAGACTTATCACCGGGTATGGCGATCGTGCCACCGACCCTTGCGGTTGGGTGAGCGAGATAGACCTCTGAAGAAGGATCTAGAGGATGCTGGCGCACGCGACCTCTGCAAGCCTAGAGAATGGCCTTGGGGTAGGCTCCGAGGACTCGAAAGAGGCTCGCCTGCGCTTCGATTTCGCGCAATGCGTCGCTCACTCCCTGATCCTCAGCATGGCCACTGATATCGACAAAAAAGACATAGTCCCACTTGCGCCGCCTGGACGGCCGGGATTCGATTCGTGTCATGTTGATTCCGTGTCGTGCGAGCGGATCCAGCAACTGATGCAGCACGCCAGGTCCTTCGGTACCGCTGGCGGACAACAGCAGCGAAGTTTTGTCTTCTCCGCTCGGCGGGAAAAGTTTGCGACCAACGACTAGAAAGCGAGTGGTGTTATCTGCGTGATCTTCGATGTTCGCGAACAGTATGCCTAGTTTGTAGATCTCGGCTGCAGCGTCACCGGCGATTGCTGCGGTGCCATCTTCGTCCCGCGCGCGACGTGCGCCTTCGGCGTTGCTCCCGACGGCGATCGTTTCGATACCGGGTAAGGACTGCGCCAGCCACGCGCGACATTGCGCCAGCGACTGAGGATGTGAGCAAATCCGTTTTATATCGCCGATCTCTGCCATTCGGCCCATGAGGTGTTGGCAGATGCGCAGCTCCACTTCACCGCAAATCTTCAGCGGCGAGGTTAAGAACATGTCCAGTGTGCTGTTGACCGTGCCCTCACTCGAATTCTCCACTGGAACGACACCGAAATCGGCAGCACCACCTTCGACGTCGTGAAACACTTCCTCGATCGTTCGCAGTGGCAGTGCGTGTATGGAATGGCCGAAATGTTTGAAGACAGCAGACTGTGTGAAAGTCCCCTCCGGACCCAAGAAACCGACCTTCAACGGCTCTTCCTGCGCGAGGCAGGCCGACATGAGTTCTCTGAACACACGGACCACCTCTTCGTCTCGCAACGGTCCTTCGTTGCGCTTTACGACAGCGCGAAGTACCTGAGCTTCTCGTTCCGGTCGATAGAAGTCCACCGCCTGAGTCAGCCCTTTGGTAGCCCCGATCTCTTGCGCACAGCGAGCTCGATCCGCGATCAGCGCCTGGAGATCGACATCGATCGCATCGATTCGCTGTCGCAGTTGCTCCAGCAAAGCGGCATTGTCAGAGCTCGTTTTTTTATTCATGGCGCAGCATTCATGTGAAAACTATTAGCAGGCTTACTCGATGATTGGTAGAACTCTTAGCGAGAGTATGCCATCGATAGAGCGTATCCGCTTCAGCGTAGTCTCGCTCGCCGGAGCATCCAAATCCACGAGCGTGAATGCAACATCGCTTTGCGAGACGTTCAGCAGATCCGCAATATTGATGCCCTCTTCCGCTAGCGCGGTTGATACCTGGCCGACCATGTTAGGGACGTTCGCATTCGAGATCGCGAGACGGTGAGGTCGAGTACGTCGCAGCATTGCTTCGGGGAAATTAACGGCATGGCGAATGATGCCGTTTTCCAGAAACTCCCGGAGATTATCAATAACCATCACGGCGCTGTTTTCCTCGGCTTCTCGGGTCGAAGCGCCGAGATGAGGTAGGCAAATGACGCCCTCATGGCTCATTAGTGGCCGCGTCGGGAAATCGGTGACGTAAGTGCTGATTGCGCCGGAGTCGAGAGCCGCAACCAATGCCTCGTCATCGACGATGCCCTCGCGCGCGAAATTCAACACGACAGCACCTTTCGGCAGAAGCGCAAGTCGCTCTCGGCTTAGCAATCCCTGCGTACCGTCGTTGTACGGCACGTGGCTGGTGATGATATCGGCACGCGAACACAGCTCGTCTAAATCGGCCGCCTGTTCTACTCCCGACGAGAGTTGCCATGCGCGTTCGACCGTAATCGCTGGATCGTAACCGACCACGTTCATGCCCAGGTTTAACGCCGCATTAGCAACCTCCACACCAATCGCGCCAAGGCCGACGACGCCAAGCGTGCGTCCCGGTAACTCGAAGCCGACGAACTGCTTCTTGGCGGCTTCGATGATGGGTGCGATGTCCCCATCGTTATCTTCAAGATCACGCACATAGTCCCACGCAGCGACCAGATTCCGTGCTGCCAGAAGAATGGCCGCAATGACCAACTCCTTCACCGCGTTGGCGTTCGCGCCCGGCGCATTGAAGACTGGAATGCCCAGGCCGCTCAGCTTGGATACAGGAATGTTGTTCACCCCGGCACCCGCTCGACCAACCGCGTAGAGATCGGCCGGAAACGCCATTCCATGCATGTCGAAAGAACGCACCAGTATCGCGTGGGGTTTGGTTACTTTCTCACCCACCTCGTAACGCTCGCGGGGCAACCGATCTAAGCCCTTGCTCGAGATATTGTTGAGTGTCAGAATTTTGAAGGTATCCGTCATGTGACTCAACCGTGTCGCGCCTCGAAATCCGCCATGAATGCGACCAATGCGTCGACGCCCTCCTCGGGCATCGCGTTGTAAATGCTGGCACGAAGCCCACCCACCGACCGATGGCCCTTGAGGTTGATCAAGCCGGCCGCCTTTGACTCTTTAACAAAGATCGAATCCAACGCCGCGTCCGGTAGCGTGAATGGAATATTCATCCGGGATCGGTACTCGAATTCGACGGGATTCGTGTAAAAGTCCGTAGCGTCGATCGCTGAGTAAAGTTTCACTGACTTAGCATCATTACGTTGTGCCATGGATTCGAGTCCGCCTTGCGCTTTCAGCCATTTGAATACCAAGCTCGCCATGTACCACGAGTAGGTCGCAGGCGTATTCCACATCGAATCCGAATCTGCCATGACCCGATAGTCCGCTACACCGGGTGTCTGTGCGACTGCGTGTCCGATCAAATCCTCGCGCACGATCACGACCGTCAATCCTGCCTGCCCAATGTTCTTCTGTGCACCGGCGTATATCAGGCCAAAACGGCTCACGTCTACCGGTCTCGATAGCAGCGTCGAAGACATATCCGCTACGACGGGCGCCTCGGAGACCTCCGGGATGCTGTGCATCTCCACGCCGGCAATGGTCTCATTAGGCGTACAATGCAGATAAGCGGCGTTATCGGTGACCCGCCAAGTCGCCGGGTTCGGTACCGTCGTGTAGTGACTCGCCGCGGCATCGGCCGCGACATTGACCTGAACGAAGCGCGATGCCTCGGTTTTGGCTTTCTTGCCCCAACTCCCTGTTACGACGTAATCGGCCACCTGATCCGGTGTTGCCAAGTTAAGAGGTACAGCGGCAAACTGTAGCGTCGCACCACCTTGGAGGAACAGGACCTTATAGTTCTCAGAAATCGCAAGTAGCTCCCGCAAATCAGCCTCTGATTGCGCTGCGAGGTCCATAAACTCGGGGCTGCGGTGACTGACTTCCATGACCGAAATACCCGTGCCGCCCCAGTCTAGAAATTCCGCCTGAGCTTGTTCCATAACCTGCGGCGGCAATACCGCGGGACCGGGGCTGAAGTTATAAACACGACCCATTTGTACTCTACTGTCCCTGTACGCAGCTTGCCGTCAGTCCGGCCCCGGTTCGCGCAAGACCTCCACACGTTCTAACCCGACTAACTTGTCACCCTTGTCTAGCCGGATTAGTCGAACTCCCTGCGTGTTTCTACCCATCACGGATATCTCCGCGGTCGGTGTTCTTACCAGCGTGCCGTTGGAACTGATCAGTATGATCTCGTCTTCACGCGAGACCTGGAGTGCACCGATGACACGGCCGTTACGAGCCGAGGTCTGAATAGCGATGACTCCCTGCCCACCCCGACTCTGCACCGGGAAATCATCCAGTCGAGTCCGCTTACCATAGCCATTTTCTGTGGCGATGAGCATGAAATCTTTATCGGGAATGCTAAGAGCGATCACCTCGTCATCAGCGTTGCTCAGGCGGAGCCCACGGACGCCGGCGGCGGTTCTACCCATTGTACGAACATCGGTTTCAGAGAACCGAATCGCTTTTCCTGAACGGGCGAACAGCATGACATCCTGGTCGCCGAGCGTGATGGCCGCGCCGATTAAGCGATCATCATCGCGCAAATTGACAGCGATGATACCGTTGGCGCGAGGGCGCGAGAATGCGGTCAGGGGCGTCTTTTTAACCGTGCCCCGTTTGGTCGCGAAGATCACGTGCTTATGATCTTCGAACTCCTTGATCGGCAAGACCGCGTTGATGCGCTCGTTTTCCTCCAACGGCAACAGATTGACGATGGGACGCCCTCTCGCACCTGAGCCCGCTTGTGGGACTTGATAAACTTTGAGCCAATACGTCTTGCCTTTGCTCGAGAAACACAACAGCGTGTCGTGAGTGTTGGCGATGAACAGTTGGTCAATAAAATCTTCGTCTCTGACCCGTGCGGCAGCTCGACCGCGTCCGCCTCGACGCTGCGCCTGGTACACATCGACGGGCTGAGCCTTGGCATAGCCGCCGTGGGACAAGGTCACGACAACGTCTTCCTCCGGTATCAGATCCTCGATCGTTAGATCGGTATAGTCTTCGACGATCTCCGTTCGGCGGGGATCAGCGTAGCGCTCGCGTATCTCATTGAGCTCCTGGCGAATCACGGCTTGCAGCTTGTCGGGTTCCGCAAGAATTTCTTGATACTCTTGAATTTTATCCACTAAGTCCTGGAATTCTTTAAGTATTTTCTCTTGCTCTAAGGCCGTCAGGCGGTGCAGACGGAGATCCAGGATTGCCTGGGCTTGGACCTCAGAGAGGCGATAGCCGGCGGTGCTCAAGCCACAGCTTTCCGCCAGCCCTTCCGGACGCGTGGCCTCGGCACCGGCGCGTTCCAGCATCTCGACGACGGCACCCGGCGCCCAATCGCGTTCGGCCAATCTAACGCGGGCTTCAGCGGGTGAGGCAGAGGTCTTAATGAGTTCGATGACGGCATCGATATTTCCCAGCGCAACCGTCTGTCCCTCCAGCACATGCGCGCGTTCGCGTGCCTTTCGAAGCTCATAGAGGGTTCGACGAGTGACAACTTCACGACGGTGTCGAAGGAACGCCTCCAGAAGCTCCTTGAGCGTGAGCACTTTGGGCTGCCCATCCACAAGCCCGACCATATTGATGCCGAACACGTTCTGTAGCTGCGTTCGTTTATAGAGATTGTTTAGGACCACGTCGGAGAGTTCGCCGCGACGCAGTTCGATCACGACGCGCATCCCGTCCTTATCGGACTCGTCCCGTAACTCGCTTATTCCCTCTAGACGCTTTTCACGAACCAGCTCCGCGATCTTCTCGATCAGCCGGGCCTTATTGACCTGATACGGAAGCTCCGTGATAACGATCGCTTCGCGGCCAGATTTCCCTAGCGGCTCGATATGGGTTCGCGCCCTGACATAGATTCGACCACGTCCCGTCGTATAGGCACTAATGATCCCCTGGGCGCCGTGAATCAATCCTGCTGTCGGAAAATCCGGTCCCGGTACCAACTTGATCAAATCGCTGATACCGAGTTCGGGGTTGTCAAGCAGCGCTAGGCACGCATCAATGATTTCGCCGAGATTATGCGGCGGTATATTGGTGGCCATGCCGACCGCGATACCGGAGGATCCGTTAACCAATAGGTTGGGTACGCGCGTCGGCATGACGGTCGGTTCGTACTCGCTCTCGTCGTAGTTAGCAGCAAAGTCGACGGTTTCTTTGTCGATATCGGAGAGCAGGTCGTGGGCCAGCCGAGCCATACGGATCTCGGTGTAGCGCATCGCGGCCGGCGCGTCGCCGTCCACGGAGCCGAAATTACCTTGCCCGTCCACGAGCAGATAGCGCATGGAAAACGGTTGCGCCATACGAACGATCGTCTCATAGACGGCACTATCCCCATGGGGATGGTATTTACCGATGACATCGCCCACCACGCGGGCCGATTTCTTGTAGGCCTTGTTGTATTCGTTGCCCAACTCACGCATCGCATACAACACTCGGCGGTGGACCGGCTTGAGCCCATCTCTTACATCCGGTAACGCCCGTCCGACAATTACGCTCATGGCGTAATCCAGATAGGACTGCTTCATCTCGTCTTCGAGATTGACCAGAATGATTTCTTTGGCGATTCCAGCCATGCTATTTACCACAAATACCAGCCCCTCCCGGCCTGCTAAAAGGCACCGGGTGAGCTATAACGCGTCGAGAGAGAAACGGGTCATCAAGCCACTGTGGCCGTGTATTTCGAGGGCCAGACAAGCTCGACAAATCAGGTTCCGAGTACTCAATAATTCGGTCAAATTCTACCATAAGGAGGCCCTTCCCCGTAGGGTTCCAGGGCGGTCAAACGGCTATACTTCGCGTCGAAGTTTAGGTCGCCTATTCCACCGGGCTAACCCCCATGAGCGAGTCATCCGGATAGTGAGTCAACGTATCGATGCACTGATTTGCCCCCGCTGGACTATTGCGGTGGAGCCTGATACCAAGGTGCAAGAGGATCTCGTAGTGGCGATCGACAAGGGTCGAATTCTGGCGCTGCTCACTCGTGCGGAAGCGACCGAGCGTTTCGAGCCCGACGCGCTTCACGAGCGCCCTGACCACGTACTTCTGCCGGGCCTGGTCAACGCACATACGCATGCTGCGATGTGCTTGATGCGGGGCTATGCTGATGATGTGCCGCTCTCGGTTTGGTTGAAGGAACGCATCTGGCCGGCGGAAACAAGTCTGGTCAGCCCGGATTTCGTCGCCGATGGCACGCGCCTGGCCGTGGCTGAGATGCTTCGGGGTGGCACGAGCTGCTTTGCAGATATGTATTTCTTTCCGAACAAGGTGGCTGACGTTGCGGTGGAGACCGGCATCCGGGCCGCCGTCGGCATGATCGCGATCGAGTTTCCTTCGTCTTGGGCTGCGACGCCCGATGAATACATCAGCAAGGGCTTAGCCGTTCACGATGCCTATCGAGCAAATCCGCTCGTTAGTACTTTCTTTGCGCCTCATGCGCCCTATAGCGTCTCCGATCAGACCTTGCTACGCATCCGTCAACTTGCCGACGAGCTAGAGGTCCCTGTACAGATGCATGTCCATGAGACAGCGCAAGAGGTGGAGGACGCTATCTCGGAGTCTGGACAACGACCGTTGCAGCGCCTGGAGGAATTGGGATTACTGAACTCAGCCCTGATCGCGGTGCACGCGACGCAGTTACTCGATAGCGAGATCGAAGCGCTGGCGCTTGCGGGGTCGAGTGTCGTGCACTGCCCGCGATCCAATCTCAAGCTCGCCAGCGGTGCTTGCCCGGTCGCCGAGCTGCTTGCGGCTGGCGTTAATATCGCGTTAGGAACGGATGGCGCGGCCAGCAACAATCGGCTGGACCTTTGGGCTGAAATGAACACGGCGGCTCTGTTTGGTAAGCAAATTGCGCAGAACCCCGAA
>SMWC01000021.1 GCA_004357505.1 Gammaproteobacteria bacterium
CTGCATGCCTATATGCTCCGGGTCAACGTACCCTACGGCAGTCTGTCATCCGAGCAGATGCATAAATTCGCCCACATCGCTAGAACTTACGATAAGGGTTTTGGTCATTTCACGACGCGGCAGAATATTCAATACAATTGGGTCAAGCTGGAAGACACACCGGATCTTCTCCGTGAACTCGCCGACGTGGAGGTCACGGCTATCCAGTCATCCGGAAACTGCGTGCGCAACATCACGTCTGACCAGTACGCCGGAAGAGCCGGGGATGAAATCGAAGATCCGCGGATCTACTGTGAGTTGCTGCGGCAGTACACGGTCTTGCACCCTGAGTTTTCGTATCTACCGCGCAAGTTCAAGATCGCGGTGACTGGCGCGCCGAAGGACCGTGCCGCCGTAGCCGTGCATGACATCGGGCTGCGGATGCATCTGAACGATGCGGGGCAGATGCGATTCGAAGTGTTGGTCGGTGGTGGTCAGGGCAGAACGCCGTTTATCGCCCACACGATCCGCGAGTCGCTGGAGCCAGAGCACCTGCTGTCTTATGTCGAGGCGATTCTACGCGTTTACAACATTCACGGCAGGCGCGACAACATCAACAAGGCGCGTATCAAAATCATCGTGAACCAGATGGGGATCGAGAGGTACCGCGAACTCGTCGATGAAGAGTGGGAGCGAATCAAGGACGGCTCGCTCAAGGTGCCGCAGGAAGAGATCGATCGAATTAACGCCTATTTCGCGTCGCCTGAGTATGAAGTGCTTGAGGATATCAGCGAAGAACTCGACGCCGTACGAAAGATTGATGAGGAATTCGATCGGTGGATGAAGAGTAATGTCGTGGCTCACAAAGTTTCCGGTTACAGCATCGTCAATATCACTCTTAAGGCTCCCGGTCGTGTTCCCGGAGATATCAACGCGGACGACATGGATGCCGTGGCCGATCTTGCGGATCAGTACAGTCTGGGCGAGATCCGAATTAGTCACCGCCAGAACCTTACGCTGGTCGACGTGAAGCAACAGGCTCTCCATTCCCTTTGGCAGGAACTCAAGCTTCTCGAGCTTGCGACTCCGAATTTAGGCCAAATCACCGATATCATCTGCTGCCCGGGCCTGGATTACTGTGGTCTCGCGAATGCGCGCTCTATTCCGGTAGCGGACGACATCAACCAGCATTTCGTAGATGTTGATCGCTTGGCCCTGGTCGGCGATCTTACAATTAACATTTCCGGTTGCATGAACGCGTGCGGCCATCATCACGTCGGAAATATCGGTATTCTCGGGGTGGACAAGCGCGGTAAGGAGTTTTTTCAGTTGACGCTGGGTGGCTCTTCCGACGAGCACGCGTCGCTAGGTGATCGGCTTGGTCCAGGCCTGCCGCAAGCGGACGTGCCGATTGCGATCGAGGCCATCGTCGACCAGTATCTACAGGATCGCCAAGAGGACGAACGTTTTTTGGATACTTACCGGCGGATCGGAATTGAGCCCTTCAAAAAGGCCGTATACGGCACCCCCGAGAGCAAGGACGTCGCATAGTGGCGCTGATCAAAGATGGAAAACTGGTTGACGATGTCTTCGTCTATGTAGGTGACGACGTTACGCTTCCGGCGGACGGAGCCGTCATCGTGAATCTCGAGCGCTGGCAGTCCTCCCGTGAGGAGTTGCTCCAACGCAACGAGCCTGTGGGTATTCGGCTCAGGAGCGACCAGCCCCCCGACCTCATCGGTGCCTGCCTTAAGAAACTCGCGGTGGTCGCGTTGGAGTTTCCGGCCTTCCGGGATGGACGAGCCTACTCCTACGCCCGGCTCCTCAGGGAGAAATACGATTATCGGGGCGAATTGCGCGCCGTCGGAGACGTGCTCCTGGAGCAGCTACATTTCATGGTCCGCACCGGGATCGATGCCTTCGAGATACACAGCGAGGATCCGATAGGCGATTTTGAGATCGCAGCCGCGGATTTTTCCGTCTGGTATCAGCCGACAGCGGACGGTCGCCGTACGGCGCTCGAGCTTCGCCGGCAGCGCAGTTAGTCGGTCCTTTCCACATGTCGGTGCGGTGGGATTGAAGTGGATTGAAAAAGTGGCAGCTTGGCGGGTTCTTCTCGCGCCTTGCTCTCAAAAACCTACCTAAGCCCATGATTGTTCTTATAAAGAGAAAATTGCCGTTTTTTTAACCAATCTAACCTCGGACCAGATAAGGCCGGGCGAAAAGCGCCGACTTCAAGGTGTTTTCCACAGAGTTATCCACAGGATCTGTGGATCATTTTATCGAGTCGATTGAGTCTTGATCGTGCGGTCCCTGTCTTTCAAACTGTAGCCCGCGCGGTTGCGGAGGCTTCTTTGATGCCTAAAGCTTTGAATCGGCGGCACATCTTGCAGGGCGGGGCCTGGTTGAGCCTAGCTCCGTTGCTACTCGAGGCTGCGTGCGTCGATACGCCGCGCAGTCCTTTCGGCGATGACTCTACCGCCGAGGAAGTCACCGAGGGCCTCGATCTAACCGGCAAGACGGCGCTGGTAACGGGCGTCAACTCGGGTATCGGCTACGAGACGATGCGCGTGTTGGCTCTGCGGGGCGCTCATGTCCTCGGCACCGCGCGGACGGCAGAGAAAGGCCAAGTGGCTTGTGACAGCGTCGTCGGGCACACGACACCACTTGTCTTGGAGTTATCGGATTTCGATTCGGTCGTTGCCTGCGCGGATGCTGCACAGGCGCAGGTCGGCGCCATCGATATGTTGATCTGTAATGCTGGAGTTCTGCTGAACGAATTGCGACAGGTGCGGGGTCTGGAGATGCATTTCGTCGTCAATCACCTCGGCCATTTTCTGCTCGTGAATCGTCTATTGGAGCAAGTACTTGCCGCACCGGAGGGCAGGGTCGTCGTCGTCGCCAGCCGAGCGCATCACTCGGCGCCCGAGGATGGCATCCAGTTCGACAATCTTGCCGGCGAAGGCGATTTCGATCGCCAGGAATTCTACGGGCACTCCAAGCTCGCCAACGGTCTGTTCGCGCGCGAGCTCGCGCGTCGCTTGGAAGGCACTAACGCCACGTCAAACTCGTTACACCCTGGTGTGGTGGTGACGAACATCGCGAGAAATCTACCCGGCTGGCAAGATGCGATCTTTCGCTTCGCAGGATCATTGTTTCTGAAATCTGTTGAAGAAGGCGCCGCGACGACTTGTTATGTCGCCACGAGCCCGGAACTTGCCGGTGTCAACGGGTGCTATTTCTCGGCTTGCAATCCGGTGACTCCGAGCACGAATATGCTCGATGACGATATGGCCCAGAGACTGTGGTCAGTCTCCGAGCAACTGACCAGGCCTTATCTAAGTTAAGGATTAGCAGGTCTCAAGCGCTGCCTATCTGGAAAACCAGCAATGCGCCAAGATAACCTAGCCCAGTCATATAACTCCACGCGAACAGCGGCCAGCCCCAACCATTCGTTTCACGCTTGATGACGGCGATTGTAGCCGCGCACTGTAGGCACCAGGCGTAGAATACGAGCAGCCCCAATACCATCGGCAGCGTGAAGACCAGCTGACCATCGGGCCAGGTCGCTACACGTAAGCGGTCCGCCAGGCTTGCCTCGTCGGCGGCGGCTCCGACAGCATAGATCGTCCCCAACACCGCCACGACAACCTCACGCGCCGGGAAGCCGGCGATGACAGCGGCTGAGATACGCCAATCCCAGCCAAGCGGGACGAACAGCGGTTCCACAGCTTGGCCGGCTCGACCGAGCCAGCTCTGCGACAGATGAGCAGCCGCCGCCTCATTATCGATCTGCGCAGCAGCTTGTTTTAGAGCGTCGCCGTCATACGTCGCGGCCGCCTGCGTTTGAGCGTTCAGGCGTTCTGTCTCGATAAGATCCGAGCGTGGGAAGTAAGCCAGCGCCCACACCACGACCGCAACGGCGAAAATGACCGTGCCCGCGCGACGAAGAAATATCCGCGCTCGGTCCAGTAGTTTCATCAGTACCGTCCGCAAATTCGGCAGGTGGAAGTCCGGTAAGGCGAGAATAAAGGTCGGGGTCGGGCCACGAAGTGCCGATCTTTTCAAGAGCAGCGCAGTCCCTACGCCGCCTACGATCCCCAGCATATACAGACCGAACATCACCAAGCCTTGCAGGTTCATGAAGCCGAGACTGCGACTGGGCACGAACGCTGCGATCAGCAACGCGTATACAGGTAGCCTAGCGGAGCACGTCATAAAAGGCGCGGCAATGATCGTCGCGATTCGATCGCGCCGATTAGGAATCACCCGTGTCGCCATGATAGCGGGAACCGCGCACGCGAAGCCCGACAGCAGTGGGATAACCGACTGACCCGACAATCCCACAGAGCGCATAGCTCGATCAACGAGAAATGCCGCTCGCGCCAGGTAACCTGTATCTTCCATGACGATAATAAAGAGGAACAAGATGATGATCTGTGGCAGAAAGATAATGACGCTGCCGACGCCGGCGATGACGCCGTCCACGAGAAGACTCGTGAACATTCCAGGCGGGAGTCCGGCTTCCAGCCAGGCGCCGAACGCACTGGTACCGGTATTGATCAGATCCATCGCCGGGGTTGCCCAGGCGAACACGGCCTGAAAGACTGTGGCCATCACGACCAGAAAGAGCGCCGTGGCCGGGTAGGGCTGATTCAGCCAGGAACCGAGTTTGCTGCCCCATCGGGCCGTCACGCTGGATTGCGTTTGGACGATTGGCAGCGTCTGCCTAATCCACTCGTAGCGCTGCCGCGCTTCTACCGCCAGCGGTGGCTGATCTCCGCACAGCGTTTGCCTCAGAACGGAAATTCGTTGCCCCGCTAGATCCCCCAGTGAATCCTGTAGCATCTGGATTGCGTTACTATCGGCATCGATCAGTGCACGTTCGATCTCAACGAGGCTGAGCGCTGTATCTTGTAGCTCCCCACGTAGCGTCTCGGCCGCGTGACGAAGCTCCGGCCAGAAGGACCGTGCCTGCGCAGAGTGATTGCTCACGGCTTGTCCGACAAGCTCTCTAAGCCGGGTCATTCCGCTTCCGGTAGTCGCGACGATCGTGCAGGCAGGGATGTTTCCCAGTCGTCGCGAGAGCGCTGCCGTATCGACTCGAATGTTCTTTCGTATTGCCGCGTCCGTCATCGTCAATGCGATGACCATGGGTCGTCCGAGTTCCGCAAGCTGCTGCAGTAGATAGAGGCCTTGGTAAAGTCGCGTTGCGTCGATGACGGCGAGAATGACATTGGGAGCGGGAGTCCCGGCTACCCGGCCCAGAAGTACATCGACTGCAATTCGCTCGTCGGCGGAATTCGCGCTCAACGAGTAGGTTCCCGGTAGGTCGACAAGATCCATCACCACACCGTCCAGCGTAAGCTTGCCGATGCGCTTCTCTACCGTGACACCGGGAAAATTGGCGGTCTTCTGCCGCAAGCCCGTGAGCCGGTTGAAAACCGTGCTCTTGCCGGAGTTCGGGTTGCCGACCAACGCGATCGTCACCTTTCGCGCCATCGTGACGCGCTCCACCGGTACGCGGATGGTGCTGAGCTTAGCCATCGAAGGGTCTAGAGCCGACCTCGAAGTTCCGCGCGTCAGCCTGGCGCAATGACACCGCACTGCCGTAGAGAAGAAACTCCAGTGGGTCACCGCCTAGTGATGCGCCGACGAACGTCAGTTCCGCGCCCTCCACGAAGCCCATGATCATGAGTCGTTGCACGCTGGCTTCAGCCGTGTGGATGGCTTCGATACGGACACGGTCGCCCTTCTTGAGATCGGCAAGGGTCATTGCGGAATTTGGTCCTGCGGCGCTTAGACGCGAATGATAATCATTCGTATTCTAGGGGCTGGGACTGACGCCTACAAGGGTACCAACACAACAACGGCGGGGGTCCCCCGCCCGGTATAGGCTAATTCTCGACCACGTGGCCTACAGGGGTCGATAGAGGCGCTCGTCGTAAAGGCTGCCGCTCAGTGGCAGCAATGCGGCACGAAATTCCTTGGTATGTGCTGCGGTGGAGTGAGCAGCCTGATCCTCCGCGCTCTCCCAGCTTTCAACCAGCGTCATATGATTCCTGCGGCTGTCCTGCGCGAGCACGTCGAAACGTATATTGCCAGCATCTTTTCGGCTCGCTGCCACCAGGGTTCGGACGTAGTCGACGCCGGGGTCGAGATACGTCGGAATGATATCGACATGTGTCAGACCATAGATCGCATTGTTGTCATCGATGCTGGGTCTCACTTCAACCTGACCGTGCTTGCGCTCGTCATAGGGGCTGTAAAGCAGTGGTTCTAAATTCATCCGGAATGTGTTGCTGTGCGCGGCGGCGGCATGCGTCGCCTGCGCCTCTGTATCTACCCAGGTTTCGAGTAACGCGAAGTGGTTGGGTCGGCCGATGCGCTGCAGAACCTGGAACCGAGCGTTGCCATCATCGTCGCGGCTGGCTTCGCCGTGTGCCTTGAGTAACTCGATAGCCCGCTCCGTTGCGGTTGGCGTTACCTCGATATAGGTGATGACGTAGGCCGGCTCGTTCATCTGGGCGTAGCCAGCCTGACCGAAACCGAGAGCCAGCACGGCAGAGCCGAGAGCAAGATGTAAGAAAATTCGCATCGCCTGATTCCTTTGGGTTGTGTCTGACCCCTGCCTTTGTTCACGTAGCAGGGGCGGTGAGACGAAATTCTAACCGTCCGTTCGCTGGAAGTGGGGAACCTATGTAAATCAGCTAGTTATGTTTAGCCTGTTCGTAGGGCGGCCGTGCGCGGTCCGGCTCGCAGGGTCTTACTGGTTATAGCGTCGTAGTCGAATATCCGCTTGTTCTTTGTGGCCCATGAAGCCTTCGAGGGCACATAGGCGGGAGCAAACCTCGCCGATCTGAACGGACGCGGCCTCGGTAATCTTCTGATAGGTACAAGTCTTGAGAAACATGCCGACCCACAGACCGCCCGTGTATCGGGCAGCTTTCCGCGTGGGCAGCGTGTGGTTGGTTCCGATCACTTTGTCTCCGTACGCTACATTGGTTTCTGGCCCAAGAAACAGCGCGCCGAAGTTGGTCAGGTTGTGCAAAAAGTAATCGGGGTCCTTGGTCATCACCTGGACGTGCTCGGAAGCGATCTCGTCGGCCACTTGAATCATCTCGGCAGTATCGTCGCAGACGATGACCTGACCGTAGTCCTTCCAGGCAGCACCGGCGATGTCTGCGGTTGGTAGAGTCTGCAGCTGACGCTCGACGGCCGCAATGGTATCCCGGGCCAGTTGCTCAGAGTTGGTCAGCAAGATCGCCGGAGACGTTGGCCCATGTTCCGCCTGACCCAAAAGATCGGCAGCGCATAGCTCCCCATCGACGCTGTCGTCAGCGATCACGAGCGTCTCGGTTGGCCCGGCCAGCAAGTCGATTCCGACTCTACCAAAGAGCTGCCGTTTCGCCTCGGCAACGTAGGCGTTACCGGGGCCGACGAGCATATCGACCGGAGCAATGCTCTCCGTGCCAAGCGCCATGGCTGCTATGGCCTGCACGCCGCCGAGACAGTAAATCTCGTCGGCCCCGGCGAGGTCCATCGCCACGACGATCGCAGCACTCACGCGGCCTTGATAAGGGGGTGCGGAAGCGACGATCCGTTTCACGCCGGCCACCTTTGCCGTCACAACGCTCATGTGTGCCGACGCAACCATCGGATATTTGCCTCCGGGCACGTAACAGCCGACGCTGTTGACGGGCAGATTCTTGTGGCCGAGCGTGACCCCCGGCAGGGTCTCGACTTCAATGTCTAAAATCGCGTCTCTCTGAGCACGCGCGAAGTTGCGGATCTGCGTCTGCGCAAATTTGATGTCCTCGATGACCTGATCGGACAGTTCCCGATGACAGCCATCGATGTCGTCTGCGCTGAGCCGAAACGAATCCGGAGACCATCGATCGAAGCGCACCGAATACTCACGTAACGCGACGTCGCCACGCGTGTTGATATCTTCAATGATCTCCTCGACCGTCTGGCGAACTTGATCGTCGTGATCCGCAATGATGTCACCAGACATTCCCGTCTTGAGGTAGCGAACCATCTTGACGTTTTGCTCAGTCCGCCGGCATCGGTGGCAACGACCGCAGATAGACGATGATGGCGTCCAGATCCTCGTCAGTGATAGTCGCGTAGTAGGGGTAAGCCATGGCTGGCAGGTGTTCGCGTCCGTCCCGGCTGATCCCCTGTGTAATCGCCCGCTTGATCTCTTCGTCCGTCCACGTGCCTATTCCGAGTTCCGGATGCGGACTCACATTAGCCGAGATCACAGTAAACCCCAGATCGAAGATATTCTCGAACACCCGCCCGCCCTCGTTGGTGCGAGTGAAATCGTGCATGCCCTCGACCATCGGTGTATGACATTCGATGCAGTGGCCGAGGGCGACCGTGACATAAGTACCGTAGGCAAGCGGATCGTCGCGTGAGACATCCGGGACTTCCCCGACGGGAGGGCCCCATGCGTCTGGTAGTGGGATGCCGTATTCGGATGCGGGAACGATGTTTGAAACCGGGTCGACGTTACGCATGTAGGCAACGATGGCACGCATGTCGTTATCCGAGATATTCCGATAGAACGGACTGGGCATGGGCGGGCCGATTAGCGTGCCGTCCGGCCGAATGCCGTCGCGGATCCCGCGAATGATCTCTGCATCGCTCCAGGTGCCGATGCCGGTTTCATCGTCCATGGTGATATTCGAGGCATAGGCTTTGACGCCCGGCTCCTCGATTACAAATGCGCCCGCGAAGCGCATATCTGCAATCGGTACGGCATCGGCGGATTTCGGTGTATGGCAGTTACCGCAGGCGAGGATCCCCTCCATGAGATAGGTGCCGCGAGCAAGGAGCTCGTCTTGTTCCTGAGTACAAGACGTCGAGGTCGCGATAATTAGCAACGGTAGGGATAAGGTCAGCGAGTAGCGCATGTCGGTCCTCCAACTAATGCTTCGACAGCCTGCCAGCGGATACCGCGACTATGGATAGAGGCTGGGAAGCCGCTCTGACCGGTAGATCGACCAGTTTGCATCATCGGTTTGGAGCCGCATCTCCCAGACCTTTTCGGCGGGTTGATCATGGGTCAGCTCGATGAGGCGGGCCCAGCGCTGCGTCCCCGGTCCAGGCGGAGCGTTCTGGCCGTCAGCATTGGTCTCCTGGCCGCCGACCGTGACGAGAATGTTACCGGTTTGCGGCTGCCAGTCTATGTCGCCGAGATAGCGCGCATAGATCTGTTCATCGTCCGGCCCATAGACCCAGACCTGCGTAACCTCCATAGTTTGTTCGTTGATCGAATATTCGACCGCACGGGTGTAACTGTCCACAAGCGGCATTTTTTCGTCAAACGGGCTCGTGCGTGCGACGCCGTTGTCGAACAGCAGATACGTACCGCTCCCGGTATGCGAGATCGCGTGGTGCTTGTAAGACCAGGCTGTATCGCCGACCGGTGTCAATAACTTATCGCTCCACGGTTCCCGCCAGTTGTCGTGATTGCCGAGTATCCAGACGAGCTCGCCAGTGTCCATACTGACCTTAATCACGGCGTCTTGGTAGGGCACCGACATGACGAAGGAATTATCTTCCTCTTCGTAGATGATCGCATTGCCGTGGGTCCAATCGTGGACCACGCCTTCAACGACGCCGCGATAGTGATTCGACCAAAAATCTTCGCGTAGAGAGTTATAGCCGATGCGGTACGGGTCGAGAATGTCATGAAGTTTCCACTCTCGCAGCACGTCGCCGGTCTGGGTCATCTCGATGATTACGTCACCGATGACATTCGCCGCCGCACGCGGCGCACCTGGATTTGTCTCACTCGTCAGCCAATCCGCGATCACCCGGTTCTCCGAGCTCAGCAATAGGAAATTGCCGTTTGGCAGCTCGACGAAGTCATGGTGGAAGGAGTCCGTCTCGACGGGGATACTGCCTTCGGCAACGTCCTTGGCGGTGCCGGTAAAGTGCCAGCGCCGAATAATATTACCGAGCATGTCGATCTCGACCATGCCGTCCGTGCCGGGCCAGACCTCGTAGATGAAATTGCCGTTCTCGAGCCGCCTGATATCGTGGACCCTGTGCACGCCAGGCAGGTAGTACCAGATAATTTCGCCGCCATCGTCTACGATAATGGCCGGCGAGAAATTAGCCGGTGTTGAGCTACCGTTGGGTCCCCAACGGCCGTTAATGTTGAACACGGTGACGCCCGGTTCCATGGCGTCCGGGTTGTGTACCGTGACGCGCGGTGTCGGGAAAGCGTCGGGCAGCGATGGCGTTTCGAATGTCAGCTCTTCGGAGAGCGTTTCGTTGCCGTCGGTATCTCGAAGAGACGCGGTAATCGTATGCACTCGGCCGGGGCGCATTCCAAGTACCGGCACTTCATGCTGTGTCGTCATCTCCTCGCTGGGCGTCACACTCCAACTCCGCTCGCCGTCGTTGATATTGAGCGTCAGCTCGGCTGGTTCGTCGGTGGTCAGACTCAAAATGGCTGCCAGCGGTACGGTCGGGTTCGGGTTTCCGATCAGGCTGACGTTGCTAAGCGCCGGCCCGGTCATATCACGGTCCGGGGGGGCGGTATCGCAGCCGATGAGTAGGAGAGCCGCGGTGATCAGAGCCACCGTGAGGAGGGAAAGAAATTTGCGTGTCATGATCGAACTCCTGAGAGGCGAGACGTAAAAAGCATACAGTTGGCTCTCTTCTTGGATCTAGTGACTTACCGAAAGATACTGCTTGAGCCTTGCGACAGAGGCGCTGGCTTCGCCGCGGCTACCCGCAAAGTGTTCTACGAGAAGAGAGTCGTTTGCCTCACGACTATCGTAGGGGCCGCACGCTTGACTCTGCTAGTATCTTCGTTATCAATTTGTCGTTATTTCTTTATTCTAGGCTTCGTTATCGAATACTTGCAACCAAATTTGGTCTCTAAACGATCTGCCGCAGAGATCTGGCGGAGGTGATGAACGGGAGACCAAGGAGCAACCATGTTTCTTACCAGATCTACCTATGTGTTCACCATCACTCTCGTTCTAGCGACGACGTTCGGAGTGCGTGCCTTCGAAGTCTTCCAGGGTCCGACCGAACTCATACAGTATGATCCTGCGAAGGCGTTTGCGGGTTATACGATATTCAGCCCGTTTCGCGGCCAGAATACCTACTTGATCGACATGCAAGGCGAAGTCGTGCATTACTGGCCCTATCCCGAGGGCTGGAGCATTCCGGGATCCGAGTCCATTGAGAAACATGCCCGTTTGCTGGAGGACGGCACCCTGCTACGGGGCGTCGTGAACAAAGCCGGCCGTGGCGGAATGAGTGGGGCGATCTATCAACTAGTGGCCTGGGACGGTGAAGTCGTTTGGGAGCATGACGACGAGCGTCCCGAGTTCACGCCGCATCATGATTTCCGCATGATCTGGAACCCCGAGCTCGAACAACAGACATTGATGTACACCGCCACAATGGAGATTACGCATGAGCAAGCTATAGCCGCGGGCGTCGATCCGGCTGGCCGAGATGATATCGCCTCACGCCCCGATGGTCTTGTCGAAGTGGACATGGACGGCAACGTCATCTGGCAATGGAACATTAGCGATCATACCGTGCAAGACATCAACTCCGATCTCGCTAATTTCGGCGTGATCAGTGAGAGCCCCGGAAAGTTCGATCCGAACTTCGGTAACGGTGTGGGCGGCGACTGGATTCATGCGAACGGCTTCGACTTCAACTCTGTGCTTGATCACGTCGTTATCAATAACTCCGCGGATAGTGAATTCTACGTCATCGACCACGGCGCGACCTTCGTGCCGGGAGATTCGGAGGAGAGTATCGCGCTGGCGGCGAGCGATGCAGGAGATTTTATTTTTCGTTGGGGGAACCCGTGCGTCTACGATTCCGGCGACTGCCCCTCGGCAACCGATGAAGGGCAGTCCAGTACTGACGGTCACCAGCAGGTATTCTTTTCCCACGACATCCAATGGATTCGTGAGAGGGAAGTCGGTCCGTACCTAGGCGAGTTGCGGGGCTCCGGAAATTTCCTGATCTTCGATAACGGTGCGCGACGGCTGGGACCGACGTTTTCTTCGGTGATAGAACTCAATCCCTACGCAGGGCCGATGGAGGATGGCAACTACATTCTCGAGGCCGATGCAGGCTATGTCGCCCCGACCGGGGGAATGGGGATGGGTGCCGCCGCGGCGACGATCTCGAAGCAAATCGTCTGGAGTTATCGACCGACGTTACCGAATTCTTTCTATAGCAGTTATATCTCGGGTGTGCAGCGCCTCCCGAACGGTAATACGCTCGTCTGTTCCGGTGCGCATGGCCACCTATTTGAGATAACAACCGACGGGGAGATCGTGTGGGAATACATCAGCCCGGTGGGGGATCGGACACGTGATGAGTACGGCATCTACACAACGATGACCGCCGACGCGGGTCGGGCATTTAACTCGATCTTCAAATGTGCGCGCTACGCACCGGATTATCCGGGTTTGGCCGGTAAGGACCTCACGCCGATGGGGCAGATTACCGAGTTATTTACTAATGAGGTGGCGCGACCCACTCCTTAGCTTATGGGGAGAACGGTACGATCTTTACCGTGTCGCCGATCTCGAATCTCATCAGGTCTTCGCCGGTTTGCAACGGGCCCGAATAATTCGTTCGCGTACGTTCGACCAGTTCTTCCAGTGTCACTTCCGGGGCATTCGGACCGCTCAGCAACACGAAATGCGTGTAGACCGCGAGTTTGGGCGCAACGCGCGCGAAAACGATACCGGCTTCTTCCGGAGTTGTGTGGTGGTCGAGAATTAACTGGATTCGCTGATCGAAGTCCAGCAACTCTTCGCGCGCGGCAGCCACTTCGTGAATCAACAGATCCGTGCCTTCGGCCATCTCGATCAAATTCTCATCAAAACGGGTGTCTCCGGAGATCACTACCGAGCGGCCGGCATAGTCGACGCGATAACCGTAAGCGGGCTTGATGTATTCGCCATGATCGACAGCGAACGCGGTTACGATGATTCCATCCTCCTCGAAGACCACGCCATTGTCCGAGAATTCATGGACGTCGAATTCGACACCGGCCGGTGGAAGCTGCTCATCGACGATTCGGATCTTGATGTTGGGCTCGAAAGCCTGTCTAAACCCGTCCAGAATGTCTTCTATTCCCGTCGGTCCCCAGACACGGAACGGCGTCGTGCGACGCCCGAACGGTGGCGGCAACCAGCCCGTCAGCCAGAGATCCGGAATACCGGTCAGGTGGTCTGAATGAAAATGCGTGATAAACAGTGCATCGATGTCACGTAAGGCAATGTCGAGCTGTCCTAGGCGTTGGGTGACGCCACGACCTGCATCGAACAACAAGCGATGTGATCCGGCCTCGACGAGTGTCGCAGGACCGAAACGGTCTAGCCGTGGTATCGGATCGCCGGTGCCGATCAAGGTGACATTCAATGTCTGTGCTTGTGTCTCGGATAAGCAGATTACCGCTCCGAGCAGCGCGGTCAGAAAAAGTTTCGACGTACGTTGTTTAAGCTTCATAGCGGTCCCTGAAGTCGGTCGTTCCAGCAATGTTATTTATTTCTCGACGTAACGTTCCACATTACATTGGTATGGTTTGATGACCTCGCCGCGATCCGAGACGTAATAAGTGCTCCAGGTCACGGGCTCCGTAAGCGTCGCCGGGTCTGTTATCGTCAATTCATAGTCGAGCCGCTGCCCGTCTTCGCTGACCGTGAAGCGTTCGAATGTCTCGACCGCCTTACTTTGGGCGACCCCGACGCGATTGAAGTAGGGATAGTTGATATTCGTCGTCGCGACGATAAGCGTGCGTTCTTCCCAATGGCCGACAGAGTAGCCCAAAGGCGCCGGTGCACGTTGGACGTCATTCGTCGATAGATAAATGGTTCGAACGTTATCGAACTCTTCCAAATGAAGCAGGATGTTGCCGCTGTCTTCGCGAAATTGCATGGGGTAAGGGTTGCCCATCGTGGGCGGCATACCCGGCGGTATGCAGTGCAACAGCGGGTCTTGCGTCATCGGGTCCCAGCCGGCAACTGCTTCTCGGGCGGATGCCGTCAGCGGCAGCTTGCCGTCCAGCGGTACCCGACGACCACCGGCGATCGTCCAAATCTGAAACAGACCGCCAGCGCTACCCGACGGCTCCGGGATCGGAGCAGACCCCGCTGCCCGTGCCGTGCCACCGTAATACTCATTCGACCAGCGCGGCGTATCGCCGCTGGGACTCAGAATAACTTCGATCCCATTGTCGAGGAGCACGTGACTCACACTCAATTGCCGGGGGCGCCTCGTCGACGGGTTCGCGGCGACCTTGACTTGATCGCCGGCTTTGAACACGTTCTCCGGTACGCCCTTGCGAGACAGGGTGTTCCAAGACGCTGCTTCCAGCTCCCAAAGCTCCTCATTACCGTCGTCATCGACGGTCTTGAGCGTGAAATTCACGTGGGGATTTCGCCAGTAGGCTACGATAATCTCACCCTCTAGCTCCCGTATGATGTTCTCGTCGAACTCTGCTTGCGAATGATGCCCGAAAGCTGCAGTTGACAGCGACAGCAGTACGATGAGCGCGCCGAGCTGAGATAGCATCGTTAGGTGTCCTTGCGTGTTTCTACGAATACCTGCAGCGGCAAGTATGCCATGTTCGGTACGGACTCGTAGGTAGCCTTGGTGACGGTCTCGCCATACGGGTACCGCTCTCGTTGGGTTTCCGCGGTTTTCCCGATCATCGTGGACCGTATTTCTTCTGGACTCGAGCGCGATTAGGCACGATCATATCGAGGATCCATGCCGAATCGCGAATAGCAATAAGAATTCCGGGGAGGAGACGCGATGTCGAACGAGCCTCTTATCTGTCAATCTTTGATCGGGAGCTGCAGTGTCGCGATCGCCCTGTTCATCGCGGGTTGCGATGCACTGCCCGGCGCTGGGGCGGAGGCCGCAGGTACCAACGCCCATAATATGCGGCTCGTCGGTTATCATGATCTGCAGGCGCGTTCTGCCTATCAGCCGGTCGTACACGCGTATGGCGAGCGGCGCATCCTCTTCGTCGGACAGCACGCCGGAGAAGCGATGAATCCGGACACCGGCGTGATCGAGGTAAACGGTATGTCGATCCTCGACGTAACCGACCCAAGCGCGCCGGTGCTGCTACGCCACGTACCACCGACCGGCGATCAGGCTAGCGGTACTCAGCATGTCCAGGTCTGCGACGGTTCGATGTTGCCGAACGGCGATCCGGACCGGATCTATCTCGTGCGTACCAACGGGCTGCTCAGTTACGAAATGTTCGACGTGACCGATCCAGCCGAACCGCAGTTCCTGCGCACGATCGCCACGACCGGTGTTTCTGCGCGCGGCGAGTCGAGCCGCGGCAATCGGGAAACGCATAAGATTCAATGGGATTGTGAGTCGGGCATCGGTTATTTCAATGGCACCCCGCAAGGTTGGCGCGTGACGCGGGTGTTGCAGGCGTTCGATCTCAGCGATCCGGAACAGCCGCGGCATATCCGCGACTTCGGGCTCGTCGGCTGGCAGCCAGGCGCCGAAGGACCGTTGCCGGCCAACTCCGTCTCCGGCTTACATCAGCCGTTCGTCGTCGGTAACCGGATGTATCTCGGCTATGGAAGCGGCAACGACGGCACGTTACAAATTCTGGACCGGGACAAATTCTTGAACGGCGACCCCGAGGCTGATGATCCTTTTGCTCCGACACCGGAAAATTTGCTCTATCCGCAGATCGCCCGGCTGGATATGCCGGCGTATTGGGGAGTGCATACGGCGAAGCCAATCTACGGCATCGAGATACCCGATTACGATGACGACGCAGAGAATCGTGTTAGGGATTTTCTGCTGATTCCTTCGGAAGCTGGGGGTGGCGCATATCGGTGCCAGGGCACCCGAGACGTCATGTTCATCGTCGACATCACACAGGAGGACAAGCCCTTCCCTGTATCGACATATCAAGTTTCCGAGGAGTCTGGGAATTTCTGCAACCGGGGCGGGCGTTTCGGTCCTCATTCAATTAATGACACCTATCATCCAGGCTTTGATAAGTCGCTTGTCGTGCTGTCTTATTTTAATGCCGGTATTCGAGCCGTGGATATCAGAAACCCGTTTAAACCCGTGGAGGTAGGTCACTTCATTCCCGAGGTCACTGAAAATACAATCGAGTCCTGTGTTGAGATTAACGGTACGGAAATCTGTGACGTTGTGATTCAGACGAACAACGTGGACATTGATGACCGGGGCTATATCTATGCGGTCGACCGGTCCTCCACAGGACTGCACATCGTCGAACTGACGGGAGAGGCGAGGGAGATCGTTGGGCTTGATTAGGGGTAAGCTCGGATCGGAAATGGATCTGTCGTTGTATTCAAATTAGGAGTCAAAGAATGCCCCGCTTAGACTATGTAGAGGATAAGGACCTGGCGCCAGAGGCCAGGGAGTACCTAGCGTTAGCCGAGAGTGCGGGCTCTCCGGACCCGCGTGTCTTGCGCGTGATCTTCAGGAGTCCAGCGGGCTTGGCTTGGTACCGTTACTGGATGGTACTCTCCAACGAAGGGGCATTACCGCGGGACTTGAAGGAGCTTTGTCGCGTCAAAATCGCATTCGATCATACCTGCGGTTACTGCAGTACGGTGCGTTCCAGCGCCGCCCGGGATGCTGGCTTGACCGAGGACAAGATCCAGGAAGTATGGGATTTTGAGAACAGCGGCATACTTTCGGAGCGAGAGAAAATGGCATTGCGCTTCGCCGATCACTTGAAGCACGATATATCGAAGGCCGACGACGATGATTTTTACGCACGGTTACAGAAGCATTTCTCCGCGGCTGAAATCGTTGAACTTGGTCTGTGGTGTGCGGAAAATGTCGGCGCGGGTAGTTTTGTACGCACGCTGAATATCATCACCTGGGAAGAGGCGTGCGAGCTTAATCCGCAGACAGCGAAAAATGCGCCGGGAAAATCGGTTGCCGCCTAAACGGACAGTCTCCAAATGATACTAGATCACCGCACTTTTTTAATCTGCGCTACCAGTGCCGTGCTCGCTGCGGCTCTCGTCTCGCCTGCTCGAGTCGCCGCTGAACTCTACACGCTGCGAATCGGGTCTGGACATCCAGCCGGTCCTACCGTCTATGTGACCGTCATGCGAGACTACGTAGTACCGGAACTCAAACGGCGTGTAGCGGAGGAGACGGAACACGAGCTCAGAATCATCGAAGGCTATGGTGGCTCGATCGCGTCCGTCGCGGAGACCCTCGAAGCGGTACAAACCGGGATCCTGGACATCGGCGCTTTCTGTACATGCTTTGAGCCGGCGAAATTGTTCTTGCACAACTTTCAGTATTTCGTGCCGTTCGGGCCCCAGGACGCCCAGCAGGCCATTCGGATCAGTCGCCAGGTCTACGATAGAAACCCATGGCTTGCCGAGCAGCTTGAGGAGCGATATGGGCAGCGCTTACTGGGCCTCAACGGGTTCGATAATTATCATCTCGGCTCCAGCATTCCGTGGGATACCGTCGCGGATTTGCGCGGCGTCAAGATCGCCGGAGCTGGACCGAACCTGCCTTGGCTGGAGTTCGCTGGCGTAGTGCCAGTTCAGTCGACGCTTCCCGATGGTTACATGTCACTGCAGACAGGCGTGTACTCCGGATGGCTTATGTATCCGTCATCCTATTTTGCTTATAAATTTCACGAGCCCGCGCCGTATTACACGTTGATCGGCTTCGGCGCGATGGGCGGTGCCGTCATCATGACGATGAACGTGCGAACGTTGGACCGTCTGCCGGCCGACGTTCGGCAGATCGTCGAAGAGGTCGGTCGAGGCTATGAGGTTGAGGCGGCGCGAGTGTTGGAGGAGCGTCAGATTTCCGGTCTGGCGAACTTACGGGCTGCCGGTGCGATTGTTCGTGAGCTTCCGGAAGAAGTACGCCGGGAATGGGCACAATCGTTACGCGAGTTTCCGAATCGAATGGCGAAGGAAGCCGACTCGCGCGGCATGCCGGGTTCCGTGGTCCTCCGTTCCTACCTAGAGCTAGTCACACAAAGCGGCTATGAGTGGCTAGTGAAGTACACGATCGAATAGCAGGTGCACCGGGAAGCGTGCCGGCTGGCGATAGATTCAAGCCTACTTTAGATGGAGACAGAATGATCAGAGCTGCGATGATAGGGCTCGGTTGGTGGGGCCGGCATATGGTGAATGCGGTCAAAGGCAGCACGAAGCTAGAAATCGTCCGGCTCACGGCGCGCCGGCCCGATCGCCATAGAGACTTTTCTGTCGAAACTGGCATCCCGTTGCTCGATGATTATCAACAAGTGCTTGAGGATCCTGAGGTAGATGCAGTCATTCTCTGCACACCGCATTCCCAGCACGAGGACCAGGTGCACGCCGCGATCGACCA
>SMWC01000022.1 GCA_004357505.1 Gammaproteobacteria bacterium
AAGAATATCTCCGGTAGGCACATCTGCGAATTCCAGCGCACGATAGAACTCGAACGATTCACCAAGCGGATTCGCCGCGAGGCTTAGCTCCAGAAATCTTCCCAACATAGATGCGGGCTAGTTAGCGTCCGCTGATTAAATCCTCTATCGACGGCGGGGGATGACCCGGACCCATCTGCCCAGACTTCAACCGAGCCACATACTCGTGATACGCGCGCATCGCTTGGCGGCCGAATAGCCACATGATCGGAATATTCACGAACAGCATAACACCGGTACCTACTCCCGTGAGGTTATCTAAATCTGCGTCGGTCTCGATAAAACCCCAGGTCGAGACGATGATCAGTGCGCAATAGACTATCTTGTAGGCGAGCACCATTCGCTCTCCGAACAGATAGACGATGCCCTGTTCACCGTAGTAGCTCCAGGAGATCATCGTCGAGAACGCGAATAGCCAGACCGCCAACGTGACGAGCCATTTACCGAGGCCAGGAGTTACAGAGTCAAAAGCCTTGGCCGTCAGCGTCGCACCGACATAACTCGCATAAATGCCAGGGCTGTCAACCTGCGGGCGTGCGTTACTGATCAGACTCGCCCACTCGATCACCAGGTCACCGCTTTGATCGACGACGACGCCGTCGAGGTGGTGCAGGTTGTTGCCGGTCTGCGGGTTCGGTCCTGCGCTCAGTACGATCAATACTGCGTCGCCGCTGGCCCACTGGCCTTCTACGCGTTGCGGAACAGGGAGTGTCTCCAGGGTCCACTCGGTGGCGCCGACCGATACGACTGCGGGCAGTGCGGCATAGTTCGCCTCGGCCGCGCGATTCCATATTCCGGTCGATAGAATGACAAGCGCGGTAAAGGTACAGACGATTAGCGTGTCGATAAACGGTTCGAGACCGGCCACGAGCGCCTCACGCACGGGCTCGTCGGTCTTCGCGGCGGAGTGCGCTATCGGCGACGAACCCTGGCCCGCCTCGTTGGAAAATAGCGCTCGTTTCATGCCGAACAAGAAAGCATAGCCTACGGTGCCGCCAAGGAACGCGCCGCTGAATTCTTGCGGCGAGAATGCGGAGCGGAAGATCAACGCGAGCATGCCGGGAATTTGATCGGCGCTCATGATCAAAACATAGGTTCCGGCCAGCAAGTACAGCGCGACCATGAGCGGCACCAGGCGCCCCGCGACGGCACCGATTCGCTTGATGCCGCCGATGATGACCATGGCGACCAATATCGCCAGAACGATACCGGTTGCGATGCTCGGGATACCGAAGTACTCCTCGGTGATTTCACCGACGTTCCATGCCTGGAACATGTTCCCACCGGTGATAGTGGACACGAGTAGGGTGACGCAGAACACGCTACCGACGAATTTGCCGACAGGCGCCAGTGCCGGATTCATACGAGCAAGACCTTTGCTGACCACCCACATTGGGCCGCCGTGCGGATTGTCAGGATCGTCGGTGTTGCGATAGAGCATCGAGAGGGTGACTTCGGTGAGTTTGACCGCCATCCCGAAGAACCCGACGATCCACATCCAAAAGACGGCCCCTGGGCCCCCCAGAGAAATCGCCAACGCGACGCCGCCGATATTTCCGAGTCCCACTGTCGCAGAGAGTGCCGCGGAGAGCGCCTGAAAGTGGCTGATCGCGCCGGGGTCGTCGGGGTCGTCGTAGCTGCCACGTAGGACCTGTACGCCATGGGTCAGGGACCTGTACTGACTAAAACCACTCCAGACAGTGAAAACCACACCCGTCCCGAGCAGGATCAGCAGTACCGAGTTATGCCATAGGATGGCGTTGAGAGTAGTGAGCAGCAGGTCGAATCCGGTCATTGAGTGACTCCTGGATGTGAATTAGGCTGCTTCGAGGATCGCTGTGACCCCCATTCCGCCAGCCGTGCAGATAGAGATCAGCCCGCGTCCCGAACCCTTCTCGCGTAGCAGCTTCGCTAGCGATACGAGTATCCTGGTGCCGGTCGCAGCGAATGGATGTCCGATCGCGACGCTGCCGCCTTTGATGTTGAGCTTGTGTCGGTCGATGGCCCCGAGGCTTGTGGATCTTCCGAGCCTCTCCGCGCAGAAGGTGTCGGACTCCCACGCCTTTAGAGTCGCCAGCGTTTGTGCTGCGAACGCTTCGTGAATCTCGTAGAAGTCGAAATCCTGTAGTGATAGCTCGGCGTCCGCCAGCATCGCCGACACCGCGTAGGCGGGCGCCATCAGCAGACCTTCGCTAGCAACGAAGTCGACAGCCGCTACTTTCGCGTAAGTCAGATAGGCGAGAATCGGTAGCTCTCGGTCTTGCGCCCATTCTTCCGAAGCCAGCAGCGCCGCGGACGCACCGTCGGTGAGTGGCGTACTGTTGCCGGCCGTCATCGTGCCGGCTTCGCTGCGGTCAAAAACGGGTTTGAGTTTCGCCAGCTGTTCCAGGCTGGTATCCGCTCTGATGTTGTTGTCCCGGCTGACCCCTTGAAAGTCGATTACGAGGTCGTCGTAATAACCTTCCTCGTACGCGCGCGCGGCCTTTTGATGGCTCTCTAACGCCAGTTGATCTTGGTCTTCTCGCGTCAGCTGCCACTCCTTCGCCGTAATCTCCATACTTTCACCCATCGAGAGCTTGGTCCTGGGCTCAACAACGCCCGGAAACTCAGGTTTGAAGTGGCGAGGCCGCAATGCCAGCCACGGCTTGATTTTTTCGCCGAGACTCCGCCCACGCGCACTCGCCAGCAGAAGTTTCCGGTAAGCGTCCGGATAGACGATGGGCAGATCGCTGACGGTGTCGGTGCCGCCAGCCAGCCCGGAGTCGATGAGACCGGTGGATATCTTCGCACCAATCAATACGGCGGCGGACAGGCTTGTCCCGCACGCGCGCTGCAAGTCGAACGCCGGGGTCTGCGGCGCAAGTCCTGAAGCGAGCACGCTCTCGCGGGCAAGATTCCAGTCTCTAGAGTGTTTGAGCACCGCACCGAAAGCGGCGTCTCCGAGCGTTTGGCCGGTTAAATCATATTTCTCGACGAGGGCGCGTAAGACCGCGGTGAGCATATCCTGGTTCGAACAGTGACGGTAGGCTGTGTGCGATCTGCAGAAAGGTATCCGCAGACCACCCACAATAGCCACACGACGCGCGGGTTGATTTCGCATTACGGTCTTGCTCCTGCTTGCGCCCAGTAGATCGAGCCCTACCATAACGGCGGGGTGGGCACGGGCCAAGTCCTCAACGACCGTTGCAGCGAAAAATTCTAGTATCCAATACAATAGCTCATCCTCAGTGAGGAGTTTCTGCATGTCCCGCCGCTGGCCGCTGGCATGGTCTGTTCTTGCGATACTGACCGCTTGTGAATCCGCAGACCCAACGTCCGAGTTGCAACAGCTCATCGAGAGCATTGAGATCGCGGCAGAACAACGCGACTCCGGTTACTTTCGAGGGCTTCTGTCGGATCGCTACACCGACACGCGCGGTAACGATCGGGAGCGACTGATTGACACCATTCGTGGTTATTTTCTGACGCACCAGTCGATAGAAATCGTCACGTGGATCAGGTCCATTGCGCTCAAGGGAACTGATGCCGCTGAGGTATCGTTGCTCGCGGGGTTGTTGGATCAACGCGCGGGCGAATCTTCGCTCAGCGGTTACGGCGGGCGGCTCTATGACATCGAGCTTGAGCTCGTCGAGAAAAGCGGCGATTGGCAAATCATCGGCGCCCGATGGGAACGCTCGCTGGTATCCTGGGATGGTGACCGAGTGCTGGAGGATGACGGATGAGCACAACCACAGGTGGTGAGGCTAGAGGTTCGCGAAGACTCGGCGTACTGGCGTTGGCGGTGGCCGTTGCGATGTCGATCCAAGCTTGCTCATCGGTGCCACGGCGATTGGCTGCGCCGCAGGCAAACCTGCTCAGTCTGAGCGTCCTCGAGGCCAGGCCGGACGGTCAGTTGTTCGAGCTGCGTCTCGAGCTGGTGAATCCTAATTCTGCGGAGATTCCGGTCGTTCGCATGGATTTCGATCTACGCTTGGGTGGCGAAGGGCGTTTGATCGGAGAGTACACAGTGCCCTTCACGCTGCCGGGCCTGGGCAGCTACACGCTCTCGGTGGAGATATTTAGCGCAATCGTCTCCTCGGTCTCTCGGCTCATGGCTTTTACGCAGGGGCCGAATAACGAATTAGCCTACGATTTCCATGGCGAGCTGGTTTTAAACGCTAGTCTCAGAGACCCGATCGTGGTGTCTCAGCGCGGCCAGGTACCGTTGATAATTGCAATCGAAGGTCGGTAAGTTCTTGATTTAACTAGCCGCACTGAAGGTTGCACTGCGACTCCGATTTGACGCAACCCTAACCGTCTTCTTATTATAAAAGCCTCCGGCGATGGCCGACTGTGTCCAGAAGAGAGGCTATCTCGCCGCCCGCGGGTGTCGGCGGCCTGTTATCTGAGAGTGAAGCGCCGAGCCGCCCTTAAGCCCTGTGAGGACGATAAAGACGTGTGCGGAGCGGCGGCTCCGTCCAGGGGATGCCATGACCCTACTACTTGAGCAACTCGACCCATGAAATCTCGGACGAGACTGAGAGCGCCCGTGGCCCGTGGTCTGTATGACCCGAGCCTGGAGCGTGACAGTTGTGGCGTGGGTTTTGTTGCTCAAATCAAGGGCGTGTCAAGCCATCAGATTATCCGCGACGCCGACCATCTACTGTGCCGGATGGATCATCGAGGAGCGCGCGGTGCCGAAGAAAACTCCGGTGATGGTGCAGGAATCCTGACAGCATTGCCGCACGACTTTCTAACCAGGATCGCTAAGGAAGAGCTCGGCACCGAACTCCCGGAACCGGGTAAGTTCGCCGCCGGCGTTGTTTTTCTGCCTACGGATGCCGCTGAGCGCGATCGTTGCAAACAAGCCGTTAGCAAGATCTGCGCGGCCGAAGGCCAAAAGCTCGTCGGCTGGCGTGTCGTCCCCACGGATCCGGATAAAGCCGATCTGGGCCCGACGGCGCGTCGGTCAGCGCCGCATATCGAGCAGTTATTTATCGCCTCAGGGGACGACCTCGCTGGAGATGCGTTCGAGAGAAAACTGTATCTGATTCGAAAGCGTGTCAGCCACGAGCTCCGAGCCGATGCGGAACTGGAACAAGCTGAGTTGTTCTACATCTGCAGCCTTTCGACGAAAGTCTTGATTTACAAGGGCATGTTGACTCCCGGTCAGCTGATGACTTTCTTCCCGGATCTTAAAGACCCGGACTACTCTTCCCACCTGGCTATGGTTCATTCGCGGTTCTCTACGAATACGTTTCCAAGCTGGGACCGCGCTCAGCCGAATCGTTTCATGTGTCACAACGGCGAGATCAATACGCTCCGCGGCAACGTCAACTGGATGAGCGCAAGAGAAGGAGTCGCCGAGAGCGAACTGTTCGGCGACTCGCTGCAAGATATTTTCCCGGTCATAGAGCCCGATGTCTCGGATTCGGGCGCTTTCGACAATGTCCTGGAGTTCCTGTTGATGACCGGCCGCACGCTCCAGGAGTCGGTCATGATGATGATTCCGGAGGCCTGGCAGAAGAACGAGCTGATGGCGAAGAACAAGCGGGCGTTCTACGAATATCTATCCTGTGTCATGGAGCCTTGGGACGGTCCCGCGTCGATCGCGTTTACCGATGGACACTACATTGGCGCAGTGCTGGATCGTAACGGCTTACGGCCCAGCCGCTATTATTTAACCCACGACGACCGCGTCATCATGGCCAGCGAAGTCGGTGTTCTGCCGCTGGACCCGGCGATGGTCAAGTTCAAGGGACGATTGGAACCTGGCCGAATGTTCCTGATCGACTTCGATCAGGGCCGTTTGATTCCCGATGAGGAGCTCAAGAACGACTTCGCCAATCGCCTTCCGTTCCAGGACTGGCTGCGGTCGCAACGCGTCACGCTAAAAGAAATCGTTGCCGATGCGACTGCTTCACCGTCGGATGAAGACACGCTTCTACCGCGTATGCGGGCGTTCGGCTACACGACTGAAACGATGCAGTTCATGCTGCAGCCGTTGATCGAACAACTTCGCGATCCGGTTGGCTCCATGGGCAACGATTCGGCGCTCGCTTGCCTGAGCGACCAACCGCGAATGTTGTACGACTACTTCAAGCAGCTTTTCGCTCAGGTCACCAATCCGCCGATCGACTCGATCCGCGAAGAAATCATCATGTCGTTGGAGTGTTACATTGGTCCGGAGGGCAATCTCCTGGATACTTCCGAGAAGCATTGCCACCGTATCCGGCTGCGTCACCCCATCCTGACGAACGCTGAGATGAAAGCGATCAAGGCCATGGATCACCGTGGCTGGAAGTCCAAGACGATCGATATCACGTTTGCTCGTAACAGTGCACCAGGCGGTTATGTCGAGGCGCTGGAGCGTGTCTGTCAGGAGGCCGAGCAGGCGTTGGATGACGGCTACGGTCTCGTGGTGCTGTCGGATTGCGCGATCGATGCGGACCGCGTACCGGTTAGCGCGCTGGCGGCGTGCGGGGCCGTCCATCACCACCTCGTGCGCCAGGCGAAGCGAACACGCATCGGTATCATCGTGGAAACAGGCGAAGCGCGCGAGGTCCACCAGCACTGCCTGCTGATCGGTTACGGTGCCGACGGTATCAATCCGTATTTAGCGTTCGAAGCACTTTGGCAGGTGCGGCGTGAGGGCCTGCTCGATTCGCGGGCCCACCCCGACGATACCAGTATCATTTTGGCGTACCGCAAGGGCGTCGCGAAAGGAATGCTCAAGGTGATGGCCAAGATGGGTATCTCCACGCTGCAGTCTTACAAAGGTGCCCAGATTTTCGAAGCCTTAGGATTGGCCGACGATGTCATAGACCGCTGTTTTTCCGGGACGGCTAGCCGCTTGCAGGGAGTGCGATTCCCGGTCCTGGAGCAGGAGGCGTTGAGAAGGCACGCATTGGGTTACGCCACCAAAGAGGACGATCGGTCGGCGACGTTGCCGAACCCAGGCGAGTTTCACTGGCGTAGTGCCGGTGAGCGGCATGCCTGGGATCCGGTCGTAATAGCGTCCCTGCAGACGGCGGCGCGCGCCGGTGACGGGGATGCGTACCGACAATTTGCCGAGCACGCAAACGATGATGCGCGCGCGAACTGCACGCTTCGAGGCTTGTTGCGATTCAAGACGGATATTGCGGGGCCGGCCGTTCCGCTGGACGAGGTGGAGCCAGTTTCCGAGATCGTCAAGCGTTTTTGTACCGGCGCAATGAGCTTCGGGTCTATATCCGCTGAGTCACACGAGTCGCTGGCGGTGGCGATGAACCGCATGGGCGGGCGAAGCAATACCGGCGAAGGCGGTGAGGAGTCCGAGCGATTCAAAGTTCTGCCCTCAGGCGATTCGCGGCGGTCGGCGATCAAACAGGTTGCGTCCGGAAGGTTTGGCGTGACCATCTGGTATCTGACGAATGCCGATGAACTACAGATCAAGATGGCGCAGGGCGCAAAACCCGGCGAAGGCGGTGAACTACCCGGGCGTAAAGTCGACGAGATCATCGCCCGCATCCGTTACTCGACGCCGGGGGTCGGGCTGATCAGTCCCCCGCCACACCACGACATCTATTCGATCGAGGATCTGGCTCAGTTGATTCATGATCTAAAGAATGCGAATCCGGATGCTCGGATCAGCGTCAAGCTGGTGTCCGAGGTCGGTGTGGGGACCATCGCGGCAGGTGTCGTGAAGGCGCACGCTGACCATATATTAATTTCTGGCGATTCCGGCGGGACCGGCGCGTCGCCGTGGACGAGTATCAAGCACGCAGGTTTACCCTGGGAGCTGGGTATTGCGGAAACTCACCAGACGCTCGTGATGAATGACCTGCGAAGTCGCGTTGTCCTGCAGACCGACGGTGGCTTTAGAACTGGCAGGGACGTGATCATCGGGGCCTTGCTAGGTGCTGAAGAGATGGGGTTCTCTACCGGCCCACTGATCGCGCTAGGCTGCATCATGATGCGCAAATGCCACCTCAATACCTGTCCTGTCGGGATCGCCACCCAGGATCCAGTATTGAGAAAGAAATTCACCGGCCAGCCGGAACATGTCGTGAACTATCTCTTTATGGTTGCCGAAGAGGCTCGCGACATCATGGCCGAGCTCGGCTTCCGCAGTATTAACGAGTTGATCGGGCGTACAGACGTACTGGAGACCCGTGCGGCCGTGGATCACTGGAAAGCCGATGGACTTGACCTGACACCGATTCTGACCCCGGCGCTGAAGACTCATGAGGATGCCGATGTCTACTGCACGACGCGCCAGGATCACGGCTTGGAACGCGCTTTGGACCACAAGCTGATCGAGTTGTCCCAGGATGCTATTCACCACGGCAAACGGGTGCGGATCGAGCTGCCCATCGGTAACACCAATCGTACGGTGGGAACCATGCTCAGCCACAACGTTGTGAAGATTTGGGGCGAACGAGCACTGCCCGTCGATACGATTCATATCAAATTCAACGGCTCGGCAGGCCAGAGTTTCGGTGCCTTCCTCGCCAGGGGGATCACGCTCGAGCTGGAAGGCGATAGCAATGACTACGTAGGCAAAGGCTTATCCGGTGGGCGATTGATCATCTATCCGCCTCGTCAAAGTACTTTTGTCGCTGAGGATAATGTCCTGGTCGGCAATGTGGTGCTCTATGGGGCGACACGCGGTCGAGCATTCTTCAGGGGCCTTGCCGCCGAACGTTTCTGCGTGCGCAATAGCGGTGCGCGCGCAGTGATCGAGGGTGTTGGTGACCATGCGTGTGAATACATGACGGGTGGCCGAACCGTAATACTCGGGCCGACCGGCCGCAACTTTGCTGCGGGTATGTCGGGTGGCATCGCGTACATCTGGGACGAACATGGTGATTTCAAGTCGAAATGCAACATGGGCACGGTGGATTTGGATCCGGTGGATGCTGAGGAGGATGCTGCGGAGCTGCGTGAGCTCATCGAGTGGCACAAGGAATACACCGGCTCTCTACGAGCGGAGCGAATTCTGGACGCGTGGCCTGATGTGCTGAGCCAATTCGTCAAGGTGATGCCCACTGACTATAAGCGAGTTCTCGCCGAGCGAAAAAGGCACGACGAGGAGATGGAGGCTGCGATCCACGACGATCAGACCGGCGAATTTTCAGTCCTGAGCGGCTGAGGTAGGCGAAGATGGGTAAGCCTACCGGTTTCATGGAGTACCGCAAAAAAAGTGTCCCCTACCGGGACGCAACGGATCGTCAGAAAGATTTTCGCGAAATCTTTACCGAGCCCGGCGAGGAGAATCTCAAGCGGCAAGGTGCCCGGTGTATGGACTGCGGTGTGCCTTTTTGTCAGGCAGATTCCGGGTGTCCCATCGATAACCTGATACCCGAGTGGAATGATCTCGTTTACCAGGGTCGCTGGCACGAGGCGCTGGATCGCCTGCACGAGACCAATAATTTTCCGGAGTTTACAGGCAGGACGTGCCCGGCTCCTTGCGAAGGAGCGTGTGTGCTGGGGATCACCGATCCGCCGGTGACGATCAAGAATATTGAAAACGCCATTATCGATCGTGGGTTCGCTGAAGGATGGGTTAAACATGAACGACCGAGTGTGGGAACCGGCAAGACGGTCGCTATTGTCGGCTCGGGGCCGTGCGGACTTGCGGCCGCGGACCAGCTGAATCGCGCCGGCCATAACGTGACGGTTTACGAACGCGATGATCGTATCGGCGGACTGCTGATGTATGGCATCCCAAACATGAAGCTCGACAAGGGCATAGTCGACCGGCGGGTAGATCTGATGCGCCAAGCAGGGGTCGAGTTCGAAATCAACGCGGACGTAGGTGAGAACGTCGACGCAAATCAGCTCACGATGGACCACGACGCGGTGTTACTGGCTACCGGCTCGACCCGGCCTCGAGATCTGTCGATTCCAGGCAGAGAGCTGCGCGGGATTCATTTCGCGATGGATTTTCTGACCCTCAATACCAAGAGTCTGTTGAACAGCAATCTTGAAGACGGGAACTACATCGATGCGAAGGGTAAGAACGTCATAGTGATCGGCGGCGGTGATACCGGAGCTGACTGCATTGGTACAGCGCTGCGGCATGGTTGTCGCAGCGTGATCAATCTGGAACTGCTGGAGCAACCCCCGCACCAGCGAGCGGCCGATAACCCCTGGCCATCGTGGCCGGTCATTCTGCGGACAGAGTATGCGCACGAGGAGGCGATCAGCCAGTTCGGAGCGGATCCGCGCAGCTTCAGCATTGTCACCAAGGAGTTCCTGGCTGATGGTGCCGGACAGGTTGCCGCGCTGCGCGCCGGGCGCGTCGATTGGCAACGAAACGACGGCAAGCTCCGGATGGTCGAGGTTCCGGATACCGAGCAGCAGTGGGAGGCCGACCTGGTGTTATTGGCGATGGGCTTCCTCGGCCCGGAGTCCCATGTCGGCGAGGCGCTGGGAGTGGCGCTCGATGGCCGTTCGCATTACCAGGCTCGGCATGGTGAGTATCAAACCACGGTTCCGGGCGTGTATGCCGCTGGGGACTGCCGCCGGGGTCAGTCGCTGGTCGTGTGGGCAATCAACGAAGGGCGCGGCGCGGCGCGCTGTATCGACGAGTATCTGATGGGCACAACCAAGCTGCCGGCTCCGGGTGTCAGTATGGAAACCGCCGCAAACTGATCACGAAGATTGGGAGGGCTTGTAGTGTTCGGGTGGGAAAAGCGACAATTTGTCGAGTCCAGCGACGCTTTGTCCGGGCGCGACGAGCCGTTAGACGTGGCCGCAGCACATTTCGTTCACGGTCGGCCGATCAAGCCACCATTCCCGGCCGATACCAAACAGGCTGTATTGGCACTGGGCTGTTTCTGGGGTGCGGAGCGGTTGTTCTGGGAGTTGCCGGGGGTTTACACCACCGCTGTGGGTTACGCAGGCGGCACCACGCCGAATCCTACGTACGAGGAGGTCTGTAGCGGCCGTACCGGTCACGCCGAGGTCGTCCTGGTGGTCTTCGAGCCCAAGCGGGTCGGTTTCGAGCAGCTCCTGAAGCTATTCTGGGAATCCCACGATCCCACCCAGGGCATGCGTCAGGGTGCAGACGTCGGGACGCAGTACCGTTCCGCAATTTACAGCAGCGGGGCGAGCCAACGAGACGCAGCGATCGCCAGCCGAGACGCTTTCCAGGCGCAATTATCTGCAGCGGGTTTCGGCCGCATTACAACCGAAGTCCTAGATGCGCCGGCGTTCTACTACGCTGAGTCCTATCACCAGCAATATCTTGCGAAGAACCCGGGGGGTTATTGCAGCCTCGCAGGCACGGGTGTGGGCTGCGCGTTACCGAACTCGCGGTAGCTCGATATCGAAGCTCACGCCGCTGCCGTCGGGGAGATCCTCGGCACGGACCCGGCCGCGATGAAAATCTACGATGAGCGCAACAATATAAAGGCCCAACCCGAGGTGGTGCCGCTGGCCGTGCTCTTCGCGAATAGAAACCAACGAATCGAATAGCTGGCTGCGCATGGATTCGGGGAGCAGTGGCCCGAAATTGCTTACGCGGATGCTGACGTCTCGCTCGCTCATCGTGAGGGTGATCGTGATCGTGCTTGCGGATGGGCTAAAGCTCACGGCGTTATCGATCAGCTTGTCGAGCATCTGGGCCATCAGATCCGCCGAGCCGAGTATCCTCACATCCGGCGCGCGGTCGTCGAGCTCAAAGTGCCTGTCTTGATAGATGTCACGATACGCCTCTACGCAGCTCGCAATGACTGTTCCAACCGCAAAGATCTCGGGCTCCGAACTTGCGACAGCTTCCTCCATCAGTGTGGCCTCACTCATGGCACCGAGGATGGCGTCCAAGCGATCCGTGCCCTCCCTGAGCCTGCCCAGGTAGGGTGACAAGTGGCCTCTCGTGAGGCTCGCGTTCCAAATTATCCAGCGAGGTCGTGACCACGGCTAGCGGCGTACGTAGCTCATGGGCGAGTTTCGCCTTCAGGGTCGTCAGGTATTCGGTGTACTCGCGCAGACGACGTAGAAGATCGGTGAAGCTACGCGCTAGATCACCGATCTCATCGCCGGCGTTCCGGCCGGGTAAAGCCGGTCGAATCTCACCTTCCGGGCTCAGCGCCGTATCGGCTGCCCGGGCTAAGCGTTGAACCCGGAACGACAACAGTGTCGCGTAACTCAGCAAGCCGATCGCGCTCGCAGTTCCCGGCAGAGCTCAAAGCCACCCTCGATTTCGTCGCCAAGATTGATGTCGATGATGACCAGGTCCGGTAACCGCGTATCGAATGCACTCAATGCGGCCTGTCGGCTTGCGTATCCCTGAACTCGGTAACCGTTGCGCTGCAGCGCGGCGGAGTAGTTCTCTCGAATAGCAAGCTCATCTTCGACGATAGCGACCAGTTTTCCGGAATTCACGCTGCCAGATTCAACCGTTGATAGTTCGTCGCTCGCTAAGGCGAGTAGGCGATCCGTGTAGCGACACCGCTGACGTTAACACGCGCCCAGCAGCGAGATCGCTGGAAGTCTAGGCGGTCATGAAGTCCTTGAGTCTCGAGATGGCCTTTGCCTCGATTTGGCGAATGCGCTCGGCGGAGATCTCATATTCGGCTGCGAGCTGATGGAGCGTCGAC
>SMWC01000023.1 GCA_004357505.1 Gammaproteobacteria bacterium
CCGCGGCCCGAACCGGCCTCATCGTGGGCTGAGACGGTAACGGTCGTCGGGGATCTACGTTACCGCCACGAAACCATCAACGAGGAGGGCTTGAATGCGCGTCAACGCCACAGAATCCGTGCCCGGCTAGGGATAAGCGGCGATCTGGCGGACAATTTGAGCGTCGGCGTCGGGCTCACGACAGGCGGCAGTAACCCGATCTCCGGCAACCAGACGCTCGGCGACGGCTTCTCACACAAGGACCTCGATCTCGACTACGCGTATTTCGACTGGGGGCTGACCGAAGAGTTGAGTCTGGTTGGCGGGAAGATGAAGAATCCGTTTTACCGGCCCGGCAGCCACCATCTGATCTACGACGATGATCTGCACCCGGAAGGGCTGGCTTTGCGTTACCGATCCGGTCGGTTCTTTGCCAACGTCGGCGGCTTCTGGGTCGAGGAGCGGGCCGCGGACGACGATTCGATCATGATCGGTGCTCAGGCAGGCTACAAGGCTACCTCGGTCAACGGTACGACCTTAACCGCCGGGTTCAGTTACTACACCTACGATGCGGCCAAGGGTCGTTCACCATTCTTTTTCGCAGCGGGCAATCAGCTCGACGCGTCCGACAACTACCTCACCGACTTTGATGAGCTAGAGCTTTTCGGTGAAATCAGCTTCGCGCTTGCGGGTCAGCCGCTGACGTTGTTCCTGGATTACGTGACGAATACCGCAACGAATGCTTTCGACGACGGTTTTGCGCTCGGCGCAACCTACCGCGATGCGTCGGCGCCCGGAAGCTGGGATCTGAGCTATGTGTATCAGGATCTGCAGGCCAATGCGATCGTGGCGACTTTTTCCGACTCCGACTGGGGCGGTGGCGGCACCGACGCCAAGGGCCATTTTTTCAGGACCAACTACGTCCTGCCCGGTGGGTGGAAGTTGAGGTTCACGTATTTTATGAACGAGCGGGGAGAAGCTGAAGGCAGCCTACGTGACTATAAACGCCTGCAGGCCGACATCAATTTCACCTTCTGAGCCTTTTTCTATCGCTTTACTCGGGTGGCCGTAGAAGTTCGTTCAGGCTGGTTTTGGCGCGTGTTTGTTCGTCGACCTTCTTGACGATCACCGCACAGTAGAGACTGTATCGACCGTCATCGGACGGCAGGTTGCCCGATACCACGACCGAGCCTGCCGGTACTCGGCCATAAAGGATCTCGCCGGTCTCGCGATCATAAATCCGGGTACTCTGGCCGATGAATACCCCCATGGCGATGACGCTGCCGCGCTCGACGACGACACCCTCGGCGATCTCTGCGCGGGCACCGACAAAACAATCGTCTTCGATAATCGTCGGTCTCGCCTGTAGTGGTTCGAGCACCCCACCGATACCCGTGCCGCCGGAGAGGTGCACGTTCTTTCCGATCTGGGCGCAACTTCCTACCGTCGCCCAAGTGTCGATCATGCTGCCGCGGTCGACATAGGCACCGATGTTCACATAGGACGGCATCAACACGACATCCGGTGCGACATACGCGCCACGGCGTACCAGGGCATTCGGTACCACGCGGGTTCCTGCTCTGGCGAACGCGCCCGCGTCATAGTTTGCGTACTTCAGCGGCACCTTGTCGAAATACTGAGTGTGGCCGGCGTCGATCGGCTGGTTATCGTGGATCCGAAAGTACAGCAGGACGGCCTTCTTCAGCCATTCGTTGACCGTCCACGTGCCGGCGCCGTCCTCATTCCGATACTCGGCGACGCGCAGTTCTCCTGAGTCCAGGCCATCGATACAATGCTCGATCGCCGCTTTTACCTCCGAGTCGACGTTGCGTGGCGATAGCTCGCTGCGTCTCTCCCAGGCGGATTCGATGATATCGCTCGTTCCGGTCATGCTGTTTCCGGGTCCGCCAGCGTTGTCTCAAGTGAGCTGATCAATGCTTGAGATGTTGCCTCATCGAGCGGCCGATTGTCCTCGGTCGTCACGAAGAACACGTCCTCCGCGCGTTCGCCCAACGTGGCGATCTTCGCGTTTTGCAGCCTGACGTTCTGCTCGACGAATAATTTGCCGATTTGCGCCAGCAATCCGGGCCGGTCGCCGGCGACCAGTTCCAGTACGGTGCGCTGATTCGTCGCGTCGTGCGAGACGCGGACTTGTACCGGCGTGGAGAACATCCGTACCTGTCGCGGGGCCCGTCGAGTCACCCTGATCTCATGGCCGTCTGTTCGCGTCAGGCCTCTCGAGATACGCACGTGGATTTCCTCGAGACGCCTGCGCTCGGAGATCGAGCTACCATCGGTCTCAAGTATAAAATAAGTATTCAGCGTCTGGGCATCGCTCATGGGCACGATCCGCGCGTCGACGACCGTGAGGCCGAGTTCGTCCAATATCGCAGTAGTCCGGACGAACGACTGCAACGCCTGAGGCGCTGAGATCATCAGCGCGGTTAGTCCTGGAGCGAGTTCGTCGTTGACGTCCACGACGATCGGCTGTTCGTCGGCAGCGCCGGCCAGGATCCGGGTATGCCATGCAATCTCTTCCGGTCGATGGCGCAAAAAATATTCCTCGGTGAAATTTGACCAGATGTTCTTCCAGTCGTCCGGGAGAAGTCCTTCGCGGCGTAACAGCTTTTCCGTCTCGGCTAGCGTTTCCGCGATGAGCTCGTCGGCGTCGATCGGATGCGCAAAACCTCTGCGCAGCGCACGCTTCGTCAACTCGTACAACTCCCAGAACAGAGTGTCCTTCCAGGAGTTCCATAGCTTCGGATTGGTTCCTCGGACATCCGCAACAGTGAGGACATAGAGGTAGGCCAGATGCGTCTCGTCGCCGACTGTCTGTGCGAATTCGTTGATCACCCGCGGATCGTGGAGGTCTTTCTTTTGCGCTGTCATCGACAGCAGCAGATGATGCTGTACGAGCCAGGCCACGAGCCGAGCATCGTAACGACTCATACCGTGTTCGAGGCAGAATGCTTCGGCATCGACCGCGCCGAGTTGCGAATGGTCGCCGCCCCGGCCTTTGGCGATGTCGTGAAACAGCCCGCCGAGATACGCTATTTCCGGTTTGGCCAGCGACTGCATGATGCGACTGCTGTTGGGATGCTCATGGTCGAACCGGGACAGTGACGCTCGCCGTAGATTCTCCACGACGAACAAGGTGTGCGCATCGACCGTGTAGGCATGGAAGAGGTCGTACTGCATGCGGCCGACTATTCGACCGAACGCCGGGATATAGAGGCCGAGAACGCCATACGTGTTCATCCGCCTGAGCGTGCGGGTCACTCCCTGCGGAGCACGCAGGATATCCAGAAATAACCGCTGATTGCGCGGATTCTGGCGAAATTGTTCGTCAATCAGCCAGAGGTGTTGCTTGATCAGCGCGATCGTCCGGGCGTCTACTCCCTTCAAATCAAGATTCTGTTCGAGCAACAGGAATATCTCCAGCAATGCCGACGGGTCCTGGACGAAAACATTTTCGTCAACGACCTGCAAATAACCGTTCCGCGACTGGAAGCGCGTCCCCATTAGCGTAATCGGGGTATCCGGGTCGACGAGAATCGCGTCCTCAAACAGTTGCAACAACATCTCGTTCAGGCGACTGAGTTCCATCACCGTTCGGTAGTAGCGCTGCATCAGTTGTTCAACGGCCAGCGTATAAGTGGCATCTTCGTAGCCGAGCATCCGGGCTAGCTTGATCTGGTGATCGAATAGCAGCCGGTCCTCTCTACGTCCGACGAGCAGATGAAGCCCGAACCGAATGCGCCAGAGCAGTGTTCGGCCGGTCAGCAGGATTCTGAGCTGGCCCGGAGTCAGGAAGTCATGCTCGACGAGTTCTGCGAGGTCGTGCGTACCGAGATGACGCCGTGCCAGCCAATCGATCATCTGAATATCCCGCAGGCCACCGGGGCTGCCTTTGACGTTAGGCTCGAGGTTGTAAGCGGTATCGTCGTAGCGATGGTGGCGAGCGGTCTGCTCGTCGAGCTTGGCCTGGAAATACTCCGCCGAGTTCCACATGTGCCTAGGGCTGACACGCTCCGTGAGCGCCGCGAATTGCTCGCTGGATCCGGCCAGCAGCCGCGCCTCCATCAATGTCGTTACGACCGTGACGTCGTTGCGTGCCTGAGTCTCACAGTCGTCCAGCGTGCGAACCGAATGGCCCACCTCGAGTCCGATGTCCCACAGAAACGTCAGGAATTGCCCGATCGGCTCATCGCTAGCCACTTCTCCGGGTCGCTGCAGCAAAACCATGAGGTCGATATCTGAGTGCGGATGAAGTTCACCGCGGCCGTAGCCGCCCACGGCCACGAGCGTGGCCTGGTCTACGCTGCCCGTCACATAGTGTTGCCAGGCCGCTAGAATCACCTCGTCAACAGTCAGGGCTCGCTGTTCGACCAGTGTGTCGACGGCGACGTTGGCACGAAAACGCTCTGCTAGGTGTTGGTCTGCGCGGTTCAGGCAGTCCCGGAAATACTCAATGGGACGATCAGGGTCTGCCAGCGATTCACGTAACGCGACCGAATCGACGCTGGCGTCGCCCGGGTCTTTCCGCGGTAGGCCGATTGATTCTGAGAGGGTGCTCACTTACGTGCTCCGGTCGTTGTCGCCTAGCGTCAGGACCTCGTAGCCTGACTCAGTGACCAGCACAGTATGCTCCCACTGCGCGGACAGTGAGTGATCCTTCGTCACGACGGTCCAGCCGTCATTCAACAGTTTCACATGACGTTTGCCCGCATTCACCATCGGTTCGACGGTGATCGTCATACCGGGAATAAGCTCCATGCCCGTGTCGCGTTCACCGTAATGAAGAACCTGTGGATCCTCATGAAAGCCACGGCCGATGCCGTGGCCACAGTACTCACGGACGACTGAGAATCGGTTTTTTTCGACGTGCACCTGGATCGTATGGCCGATGTCGCCTAAGCGGGCGCCCGGTCCAAGTTCCTCGATACCCAGCCACATGCCTTCATAAGCGACACGCGCGAGCCGCTCGGCTAATACCTGGGGTTTGCCGACGAAAAACATGCGGCTCGTATCGCCATGAAAGCCATCCTTGATAACGGTGATGTCGAGGTTTAACACGTCACCGTTTTTCAATAGGCGCTCGCCGGGAATGCCGTGGCACACGACATGATTAATAGACGTGCAGATCGATTTCGGAAAGCCGCGATAATTCAAAGGAGCCGGAACCGCGTCGAGCGTGTTCACAATATAATCATGACAAATGCGATCCAGCTCAGCCGTGGAGACGCCGGCGCGGACTCGCTCACCGATCATGTCGAGCACACTGGCCGCGAGCCTGCCGGCTGTGCGCATCTTGTCCTGCTCCTCGGGCGTTTTGATCGTTACGTTCATACCATCTGGCGATCCCGTGCCAGGCGGGAAATCTCAGTCGATAGGGGATTCTACCCTCCCGAAGTCCGGGGCTGGAGCGATTGTTGCTGCCAGACAGCTATGGTATAAAGCGCGCGCCCTAGGGGGCAATTAAATTCACACACGGGCCGATACCCGCGGCTGGGTGCTTTCCTCCCTTAAAACCAGGTGGAAGGTTGTTGGCGGGGGCGCGTGGAGGACTAACCCGAGAGAGGAGTTTCCATGACCGACGTCACCATGCGCCGGATGCTGGAAGCGGGGGTGCATTTTGGCCACCAAACCCGTTTTTGGAATCCGAAAATGGCACCGTTCATTTTCGGTGAGCGCAATCGCATTCATATTATCAATCTGGAGAGCACCTTGCCGTTGTTCGGCGAGGCGACCGAGTTCGTTCGTCAGCTGGTCGCCGATGGCGGCACCGTCTTGTTCGTCGGCTCGAAACGCGCAGCCCAAAAAGCGATTCAAGAGGAAGCTCTGCGTTGCACCATGCCGTTCGTTAGCCACCGTTGGTTGGGCGGGATGTTGACTAACTTCAAGACGATCAGGCAGTCCGTCAAGCGGTTAAGGGATCTCGAGGAGATTATGGCGGATGAGAACAGCGCCGACTTCACGAAGAAAGAGATTCTGGGCTTAAGCCGAGAACTCGGCAAACTCGAGCGAACGCTCGGCGGCATCAAGGATATGGAATCCTTGCCGGACGCTGTGTTCATCGTCGACGTTGGGCATGAAGAGATCGCGATAAAAGAAGCCGCGAAACTCGGTATTCCTGTGATCGCAGTTGTCGATACCAACTGTTCTCCCGATACCGTCGCTTACATTATTCCCGGTAACGATGATGCGATGCGGGCGATTCAGCTCTATGCGCACGGAATCGCCGACGCGGTGTTGGACGGCAAGGCCTCTATCCCGGTCGTCCCGACTGGCGATGACGAGTTCGTAGAGCTCGATAAGGAAGGCAAGCCCAAGGCACAAGAGACCAAGGGCAGGTCTAAGACGACGACCAGGAAAGCGGCGACGAAAAAGGCGGCCGGCAAGAAAGCCAAGATCAAGAAGGTGTTGGCCAAGAAAGCATCGGCCAAACAGGGCGGGCCCGAGGCCGAAGTGGAGGCGGCCGACGCGTCTACGCAGGCAGGCACCGAGACGGAAGCGCCGGCGAAACAAGACGCCGAGGACGCAGCGCCGGCGGAGGAGGTTGCCGAGAAGGAAGTCGCCGAGGACGCAGCGCCGGCGGAGGAGGTCGCCGAGAAGGCAGCGCCGGCGAACGAAGTCGCCAAGAACGAAGTCGTCGAGAAGGAAGCGCCGGCGAAGGCCGCTACGAAAAAAACGCCAGTCGAAAAGGCTGCGACAAAAAAAGCTGCGGCGAAATCCGCGAGCGATAAAACGACGACGAAGAAAAAAACTGTCACGAAAAAGGCGGGCGCTAAGGCCAAAGCAGCAGACGTCGAGACGAAGGATTGACGGACATTCTCAACCGGTTAGAGGATCGGGCATGGCGATAGAAGCGACACTCGTCAAGACGCTGCGTGAGCGCACCGGCGCGGGAATGATGGATTGCAAACGGGCTCTCGTCGAAGCCGAGGGTGATCTTGAACTGGCAGGCGAGCTGTTGCGCAAGGCCGGGCAGGCGA
>SMWC01000024.1 GCA_004357505.1 Gammaproteobacteria bacterium
TATAACAGCCTGTAACGTTTTCTTCTTATTCTCGTTCTTGTTCTTGGACCCGTAAATCTAACAGAACCGCGCGCCACTTCGCACAGCTTTTCGGTCGTTCACTCACTGGCCGGCCTGTAGTTGCTTCTGCCGGGATCGAGGCACGAACCGGACTACAACGGAATTACTTTTAAAATCAATCGATTACGGATTCAATTCGGGGAATTAAGGCGCAGCGAGACAGCGTTTCGCCAAAAAAATTGGCGCCTGCCTTACGAAAGATTTCTAGATTCAATCTTATATATAGTATCTATCTAACTGTTTTTTAAGGCTGCGCATATTTCAGACGCTGGTGGCAGGTTTGGGCCCAGGTACCGGTATCGGATCAAGGCGGCCACCTGCGCCGTAGTCTGAGTCTGCGTGCTAGGGCTTCGCCGTCAACTGCTGACGCTCGAGCCAGACGCCGCCTTTGACGACTGCTTCGATACGCAGGCTGTCGGTGATACGTCTGAGCGGGTCTCCGGACAGCACCACGAAGTCGGCAAGTTTACCAACCTCCAACGTGCCCAGATCTCGCTCCAGGCCCAATACCAGAGCGGCGTCAGCGGTCGCAAGCCGCAGCACCTGGTCGTTGGGCAGCCCGGCCTCACTAAGTAACGCGAGCTCCGCGTGCAGCCCCAGCCCATAGGGAACGGCGGGCGCGTCACTGCCGGCTGTGACCCGGCCCCCGGCTCGAACGAGTGCAGCGACGGTCTGTTGGAGGTTCAGAACACGCTCACGGGCGACCCTCGCCGCCTGCCACCCGGATCTCTCGTAAGCTTGAAAAAACTCGGTGTAAGCCGACTCATCCGACCAGAGCCGCTGCTCGGCTGCGAGTCTGCTGAAGCCGCCAAAAGCCGCAAGCGTTGGCGTCACGGCCGTACGCGTCTGCGTCAGAATACTTAAGACATCCTGGTAAGTCTTATCGAGCAGGGAACGCTCCAGACCATCGGCTTGTTCGGTGCGGCTGCCGATGTGCTCGAGACCATTGATCCCGAATCTGACCGCCGGAAACAGGCTGTCGCTGAAAACCGGTAGGCCGAGAATCTTGGCTTCTCGGAGCAGCGGGCCGGAAAAGCGCTCTGGCTCGCCAGCGTACAGCTCCAGCACGTCGTAAGCTGGTCTGGCGCTGCCGGAGCGTCTAGCGGTAGCCAGCTCCGCTGGTGCCGATGTCAGCAGCAGCCGCGGCCCGAGGCGCTTGCCGCTTGCCCAGGCCTCTCGCCGCTCTATCCCGTCGCCGTGTGCGCTGTTCACCTCACGTACCGTCGTGATGCCGTAGGCAAGCCAGATCCGTCCAATTCGCTCACCGCCTAGCGCCGACTGGTGTACGTGGATGTCTATCAGGCCAGGAATGATCGTGTAATCGCGGGCGTCGATAACCTTCTCAGGGAGCGGTGCCAAGCCGCGCGTGACTAGGTTGGTGATGCGGCCATTTGTCACATGAATATCCATATGCCTGCGATACCGATTCCGCACGCCGTCGAAGAGTCGACCGACCTGGACGACGTAATGATGCGCAGACTCGGCGGGAGTCCACTCGATCTGCGGCTCTGCCATCGGCGTGCCAAAGGCCGGCACGGGCGCAAGCTCCGGCCCAGCAGAATTGTTCTTTGACGTCCAACGCGTCGAGCCGTCGGCGAGATCGATGCGTAGTGTGCCGGGGCCGGCCGGGTGACCAAGGTTGGCCGATCGTTGCGTAGTCGCTACCGAGATCGCCGTTCCATCGTGGTCCCAGACCGGGGCGCTCGCATCGGTGAGGCCTTCTGCCAAAGTCCGTACTCGCTGCCCCGGCTCTAATCGCAGCAGTTCAAGCGAACTCTCGCTCCAAATGCCGAACCCCAGCGTGCGAAGAAAAGCCACTTGGGTGCCGTCGGGTGAGATCGTTGGTCGATAGCTCTTGCCCCGCTCGTTGGTGAGTCGAGAGAGCTCATTGGTGTCGAGAGATAGTTGCCAGAGGTCCATGTCGCCGGCTCGGTCGCTGGCAAATACGAGGAAATTCTCTTCCGGGTCGAAGTCAGGATCTATATCCAAGTAGACGTCATTCGTCAGTTGGCGCAGGCTGCCATCGTTGTCCTGGAGCCATAGGTCGCCGAGTGCGGTAAATGCCCGATAGCGTCCCGACGAGGATGCTCGAACTGCGCGAAAGCCCTGTACTCGTTGCGTCCCGACCGGCGCGTGGCCGGACATCCGCAGTTTGTGACTAGCGCTCTTCACATCCACGCCAGCGAATAGCAGTATTGGCGAACGCGTTGCGTTCGCGAGCGTTCTTTCCCAGATTCGACCGTCAGCTGTATAAAGGTATCTGTCAGCGGAGAGCCACGCAGCACGGAAACCGAAGACGTCCTCACTCCGAGTGAGCGTTTTGATCACCGGCTCTTGGGATAACAGGATCATTTGCAGATCACTAACGGTCGGACTCCGCTGTGCAGTGAAAAGAATGACTCCGCCGCCTGGCCGCCAACTGGGTGCGTGTAGCGGATAGGGTACTTTGAGCAACACGATGTTCGTGCCGTCCGGCCGTAATACCTCGAGAGTCCAGTCGGTGCCGCGCTGGTTCACAAAGGCTATATCCCGATCCTCGGAGACCGCGGGGAATGAGGCTTGCCCCGCGGCGTGGCTGCGCCGGGTAGTCTCGCCGGAAGCCAACTCTAGTTCCCAGAGATCGTAGCTACCAGCCCGATCGGATGCGAAAATTATCGATCTTCCGTCCGGCGAAAAGTCCGCTTCGCGCTCGTTGTAGGGCGGACCTGTCAGTCGGCGGCGGACACCACTGGCCAGTTCAAGCTGCCACAGATCCGATCGGCCCTCGGTCAATCGTTGGTAGACAACGAATTCCCCATTCGGTGAATAGCGTGGATTGCGTGCGCGTTCGTCGCTCGGTGTTAGCGTTGCCGCCGCGCCGCCGGTTACGGGTAGTTCCCAGAGTTGTCCGACCAGATCCACGATGATGGTCTCGCCATTCGGTGCGAGTGCGAGCGCCATGTTCGTGCCCTGTTGGACATCGGCGATCAGGTCTTCGCCGGCACAAAGGCTCACCAGCGACCAACTGACAATCAAGCTCACGGCGAGCCGAATACTCACTCCCCACCCTCCGCGTGCGCCTCGAATTCGAGTAGCTTTCCGGCTCGGGATGAGTACGCCAGCAGCATTGGTCGGCAACAGACGGAGCAGTCCTCCACGTAGCTCTGCTCGGGTATCGACAGATCCAGCACCAAACTGATGCTCTCTCCACAACAGGGGCAAGCGAGAGTTTGCTCGGTCAGCAACATGCGGTAGTCCCGGTATTCATGGATGCAGGCGCTGGCAGGTCCAAGGCCCGGTAGTAAACGCGGTCGCACCGATCGGCGTCAGCGCACGCTCATAGCGAAGCCGGTCGTGGAAGCGGTCTTTACCTTCCAGCCACAACTCCACCGCAGCGAACCAGAATTGGTAACCGCCCCAGAAAGGTGGACGCGGCACGCGAATGCCGCTCCGCGGTTCCTCTCCGTCATCTGGCTCGGTCGCCAGCCCGAGGTCAGAGGCTTTATCTCGCGCTCGCCGCGTAAGTTCTGCGATGCTCTCCAGCGGGCGGCTCTGTTCACTGACCCACGCATTAAGCTGGCTGTTCGTCGAGCGCGTTGCGAAATAGGCGTCGCTCTGATCCTCGGGAGACCTGACGACGATTCCCTCGAAGCGTATCTGCCGGCCGAGCTTGTCCCAGTGGAGCACGCCTGCTGCATTCGCGTTGCGCTCCAGTTCCATGGCTTTTCGGGATTGGTAGTGGCTGTAGAAGGTGACGTAACCCTCGATCCGAGATAGCTCTTTTATCAGGATCATTCGCGCGGACGGTCTGGACGCCGTGTCTACGGTTGCTAGCGTCATCGCATTCGGGTGCCGCTGGTGAGCCTCGCGAACGGCCTCGTTGAACCACGCTTCGACCATGATCAGCGGATCTTCAGGGGGTGGTACCGGCAATGAATTCACGGTCGTGCAACTGGCGCAGATGGGGGCGAGCGAGTCAGGGTAGCCCTTGGTGAGCGCCTTGGCTAGACGCTCAGTTGGCGGTTGAGTCCGGTTGCGCCGAGCATAAGTCACGCCCTCGATAAGAAGCTGAGACATTTGTGCTTGCGCCTCGAGGGCTCACCGGGTACAACCCGCAGCCACGGGAGCTTTCTGATGAGTTTGGACGAGTTACGAGAACGCCTCTCTGCGGTCGATACTGAGCTCGTAAAGCTGATCGCAGAGCGCCAGACAATCGTCGCCGAGGTCAGCGCTCACAAGATCAAGACTGGAACGCCAACTCGCGACTACGAGCGCGAGCGAGAGGTGCTAAACGGAGTGCGACGGCACTCTGTCGAGTTAGGGCTGGATCCGGACGTGGTCGCCAGTATTATGGAATTGCTGATTCGTTCTTCGCTGACCCAGCAGGAGCAGTTTAGAATTTCAGCTGAGAGCGGTGGCGCTGGCAAGCGCGCGCTGGTCATCGGTGGCGCCGGCAAGATGGGGGCGTGGCTTGCAGATTTCCTGAGGTCGCAAGAGTTCGAGCTGCAAATTGCGGATCCCGTGGTGAGTGCGGACGGTCGCTACGAACAAATTCAAGACTGGCACGACAGTCCGTTGGACCATGATCTCATCGTCGTAGCAACTCCTATCAAAGTGACCGCGAATATCCTGGTGGAGCTCGCGGAACGTCGCCCGTCCGGGTTGATTCTTGATGTCGGTTCATTGAAGACCCCTCTCAAGGAGAGCCTCTACCGTTTGGTTGCTGCGGGTTGCAAAGTGACTTCTATTCATCCTATGTTCGGCCCAGATACACGGCTGCTCTCAGGGCGTCGCATCATCTTTGTCGACGTCGGCGCCCCTGACGCGACGGAAGAGGCGCACAAGCTGTTTGCTTCCACGATGGTGGAGCGGGTCGATGTGAGCTTGGAAGAACACGACCGCTTGATGGGCTACATTCTGGGATTGTCACACGCGCTGAATCTCGCGTTCTTTACAGTCCTGGCCCGCAGTGATGAGTTGATGTCCCACCTCAAACAGTTCTCCAGCACGACATTCGATGCTCAACTCGGCGTAGCCAGCCGTGTGGCAGGCGATAATCCGCATCTGTACTACGAAATTCAGGCCCTCAACGAGTATGGTGGGGCTCCGCTGGAAGCCTTGGTGAGCGCGACCCAGCAGGTCCGAGATCTCGTCGCAAGCGGCGACGAAAAAGGCTTCGTCGCATTGATGGAGCAGGGGCACCGCTATCTAGAGTCGGAGGAGGAATAATGCGGACGGCCGATGGGCGCGAGACCCGGAACTATGAAAGAATCTCAGCTGGCCCTGGATTGGCCCGTCTGGTTGGCCTCGTTGGACTACTAGGGTAGGCCCATGGATCGGATCGATACACAAGGTTACCGTGCCAATGTCGGCATCATTCTGACCGATGGGCAGGGCCGGGTGCTGCTTGGCGGCCGCGTCGGTAGTGGCGGCTGGCAATTTCCACAAGGAGGGATCGGGCTCGACGAAACCCCAGAAGCTGCCATGTATCGGGAACTCAATGAGGAGGTCGGCCTGATCCCAGAAGATGTCGACACGCTCGGCGTTACCGAGGGATGGCTACGCTATCGATTGCCGCAACGCTTCGTCCGCCGGGAGCAATCACCGCTGTGTATTGGTCAGAAGCAACGCTGGTTTCTGCTACGGTTGCTCGCGGATCCGTCCCAGGTCCGCTTCGACGCGACCGGCGATCCGGAGTTCAATCGATGTCGCTGGGTGGACTACTGGCGGCCGGTGAAGGACGTCATCTACTTTAAGCGTCACGTCTATGTGCAGGCGCTCACGGAGCTCGGCCCGCTGGCATTCCCGGATCAGGGACCACCGCCGCAACCGACTTGGTGGCCCCGAACATGGCAGGAGGGTTTGAGTTGAGTCGGCAGGCCATTTCCCGCAGAAGACCCGTATTGAGTTTTATTGTCGGCCTGACTCTGCTCGGCAGTGCCGGCTATGTCGTCTTTGAACTCGGCCGCTATCAGGGCGGCTACTCTGTTGTCGATCAGCGTAAGGAGCGGGAAGAATTACAACAGTTGATTAGCCAACAGGCGGCATTCGCCGATGAGCTCAGACGGCAGATCGCCAGCCTGCAGACGTCCCGAGAAATCGACCAGGAGACCTACGCTCAGGTGGAGAGCGATCTCTCTCAACTGCAGCGCAGAATTCAGGCCCAGGAGGAGGAACTCGTGTTCTACCAGGGGATCATCTCCCCGGAGAATGGGCTAGCGGGCCTGCGCATTCAGACTCTCAATCTCACCAAGGCCGAGCCCGAAGGTCATTATGTGCTGCGTCTAGTTCTGGTGCAGACGATTAATCACGATCGGCGCGTTTCCGGCGTTGTAAAATTCAATATCGAAGGCGTCCGAAACGGCGAGGTTTTGGAGCTGGGTCCGGAAGATGTGCTGCTAGACTCTGAATCCGCGGACATACGCTACGGGTTTCGCTATTTCCAGGGTTTGCAGCGGGATCTGGTGCTGCCGGAGGATTTCCGGCCTAGTCAAGTAAACGTGGAAATCTGGCCGCAGGGGTCCAGAGGCCAGCCGATTTCAGAAAGTTACAAGTGGTCGGCGGTCACTGGCTAATACCACTGCGGGTCGATGACCGCTAAGCTAAGCGAGAAATACGCGAGCGAGGCAGAGGTCGCAGATGTTGGGCAAAAAGAAACGGAATCGGTCGGCAATCAGGAGCTTCATCGGTGCTGAGACTAGGATAGATGGTAATATCAAGTTCACCGGAGGATTCCACATCGACGGCTATGTGAAGGGAGACGTCAACGGAATCAAGGACAACGAAGCCGTTCTCAGCATCAGCGAGCGCGGTTATGTGGAAGGATCGGTTGTCGTTCCACATCTTTTGTTAAACGGAGTCGTCCGGGGCGACGTTCGAGTGACCGAGTACGTGAAACTCGGGCCAGCTGCTAGAGTCATTGGCAATGTTCAGTATAAACTGATCGAGATGTCCATCGGGGCAGAGGTGAGCGGCACGCTCATTCAGGAAAACGAACGGCAGTTTGCCACGGCCCAGCCGAACAGGCCCGAGGTAGACACTGTAGCTGCAGTGAAAGCAGCAGGAGACTAGTTGTCATGAGTGACCCTCAGAGCGCGCAGGATGCGCCGCCGTTAAACTTTACCGATGCCGCAGCGGATAAGGTAGGCGCATTGATCAAGCAGGAAGGCAATGCTGATCTCAAGTTGCGCGTGTATATCTCCGGTGGCGGTTGTTCCGGCTTCCAATACGGTTTTACCTTCGACGACGCGGTCCAGGATGGTGACACTAAGATTGAGAATCGCGGTGTAACGCTGCTGATCGATCCAATGAGTGTTCAGTATTTGATGGGAGCCGAGATCGATTACAAGGAAGATCTGTCCGGGGCTCAATTCATCATCCGCAATCCGAATGCATCGACCACCTGTGGCTGTGGATCTTCGTTCTCGGTTTGAGCGGTACTCCCAGGTATCGAATATCAGGATACCTCAGCGTACTCCAGCAGTAGTGAGCGCTGACTAGATTGCCGATCTTCACCGGCTTTCGGTGAGAGCAATCGGTAACTCCCGTCGGATAATAACTCCCACGCATGCGTATTGTCGGCCAGATACGTATCCAGATTGTTGATGATTCGTAGCTTGATGTCGTCGTCGAGTATCGGGTACATGATTTCGACCCGGCTGAAGAAGTTTCGATCCATCCAGTCCGCACTGCTACAAAAGACTTCCACGTGACCGTCGTTATGAAAATAGCAACAACGATCGTGTTCGAGAAAGCGACCTACAATGGAGCGCACGCGGATGTTATCCGAGATACCGGGGATCCCCGGACGCAGACAGCAAGTCCCGCGGACAATTAAGTCCACATGAACTCCCGATGCGGATGCTTCATATAGTGCCCGAATCACTTCCGGTTCTACCAAGGCGTTAATTTTAGCAATGATGTGCCCGGTGCGGCCTGAAGACGCATATGCCGTTTCGCGGCGGATGAGCTTCAGCAGCTTCTCCTGCAGTGTGAATGGCGACTGGTAGAGAATCCTCAATGCGGCAGTGCTGGTCAGACTCGTGATCTGCATGAAGACTTCATGGACATCCTCGCCGAGAGCTTCGTTCGAGGACAGAAGCCCATAGTCCGTATAGAGGCGGGTAGTCTTGGGATGGTAGTTACCGGTACTCAGGTGCACATAGCGTATTAGTCGGCCGCGCTCCCGGCGCACGACCAGTAGCATTTTGCAATGGGTCTTGTAGCCGACAACGCCATAGACAACATGAGCTCCGGCCTCCTGGAGTTTGTTGGCGAGCTCAATATTGGCCGCTTCATCGAAACGAGCTCTGAGCTCGATCATCACCGTCACTTCCTTGCCGGCCTCGGCGGCTAAGACCAGGCTCTCGACCAACGGTGAGTCGGGCGTCGTACGATAGAGTGTCTGTTTGATCGCGACAACCGCGGGATCGGTTGCGGCTGCGTAAAGGAAATCCATCACCGGACCGAAGGACTCGAACGGATGATGAAGCAGAATGTCGCCCTTCGATATCGCCGCAAATGGATCCGTCTTCGCGAGCTGCGTCGGAACACCCGGCGTGAACGGTGGATCTTTGAGGTCCGGCCGGTCCACGAGATCGTAGACGGCAAGGAGACGATTCAAGTTCACCGGGCCATCCACCTGATAGAGATCCTGACGGCTGAGGTTGAAATGCTCGAGCAGGAACTCGGTAAGATCGTCGGGACAGTCATGGGCGGTTTCGAGACGCACGGCTGCCCCGTAGCGGCTCTCGAAGAGCTCTCCCTCGAGCGCTCTCAACAAATCCCCGACTTCCTCGTTATCCACGTAGAGGTCGCTGTTGCGCGTCACGCGGAATTGGTAGCAACCGTGGATGGCCAGACCGTAGAAAAGTTGTTGAACGAAGGAGTGAATAATTGAAGACAGGAACACGAAATCTGCAGCGCCGGTCTCAGCGAGTTCTTGCGGAAGTTGAATGAGTCGTGGCAACGAGCGCGGCGCCTGCACGATGGCTCGTTGTGCGGGCCGGCCGAATGCATCGCGTCCACGCAGACTGACAATGAAATTCAGACTTTTATTTAGGATCCGCGGAAACGGCCGGGTTGGGTCTAGCGTAGTTGGGCTGAGCACCGGTACGATCTCGGTGCGAAAATAGTTCTCCAGCCAGTTTCGCTGTTCAGCGTTCCACTGATCCCGGCGAACGAAGTGAATACCCTTGCTGCCCAGCGCCGGTATCAGCTCATCGTTGAGAACGCGGTATTGATCTACGACGAGTTCATGGGCCTGCCTCGCGATCGTCGTAAGGACTTCGGCCGGGGCGAGGTTGTCAGGGCCCGCCGGCGCGGAACTGACCTCTAGACGCTGCTTCATGCTGGACACTCGAATCTCGAAGAACTCGTCCAGGTTCGTGGAGGAGATACACAGGAATTTCAGCCGCTCGAACAACGGCACACTCTCATCCTTGGCCTGTTGTAGCACGCGAACATTGAACGCGAGCTGCGATAGCTCACGATTGATGTAGTACTCCGGTAGTATCAGGTTCGCCATGTCCATAAGCTTTGATCGCGTCGTTCGCCTTACCTCCGGCCGGTGATCGAGTATAAGCTGCCGAGTATGATGGCTTGGCGGGCGCCCGTTACGCTAGGGGAGTTTCCTGTCTCGAGTTCGATCCGCCGCCAGGCGAGCCACGCGAACGCGATGGCTTCCACCCACTCTGGGCCGATTCCGTGGGCCGCGCTAGACTCGACGACACAACCGGCAAGATGTTTTCCAATGCGCTCTACCAAAAACGCGTTAAACGTCCCGCCGCCACAGAGTATGACCCGCTGACAGTTAGGCGCCGACGCTCGAATTGCATCGCTAACGGTCTCCGCCGTCAACTCGGTTAGGGTCCTCAAGACATCCTTCTCGGCGACGCTCTGCTCGATTTCTGCAAGCTTTGCCTCGACCCAGGCCATGTTGAAATGTTCAAGGCCAGTAGATTTTGGCGGCTGACGTAGAAAATATGGATCCGTTCGGAGTTGCGTCAATAGGCCGGGATTGACACTGCCTTGCCGCGCGCGCCGACCCTCCTGGTCATATCGTTCTCCCCAGCATTGTCTAGACCAGCTATCCATGAGCGTGTTGGCGGGGCCGGTATCGAATCCCGTCAGCGACTGCTGCGGATCCAATACGGTGATATTTGCAACCCCGCCGAGGTTGACGACGACCCGGACCTCGTCGGAATCAGCAAAGCGCCACTGATGGAAGGTTGGTGTTAACGGCGCGCCTTGGCCGCCATGCGCCATATCCGTTCGACGGAAGTCAGCCACGGTATCGATTCCTGTGGCAGCCGCGATGACGTTCGGGTCACCGAGCTGCATCGAGAATGGGTGCGGCGGTGCGGGTTGGTGATAGATCGTATGACCGGCGTGGCCGATTGCCTTGATGTCAGCGAGCTCGTAGTCGGACTTTGCGACGAGTTGCCGTACACACTCGGCGAAGAAGTAGCCCAGAGCAACGTCGAGGGTTCCCAGCTCGTCCAGAGATGCCGTGGCCGTTCGGATAAGCGCTCTTAGGCGTGCCTCGAGCTGTTCCGGAAACGACGTAGTGCTCGCAGCCTGCACGACACAATCGGTCCCATCAAATTCGACGAGGACAACGTCTGCCCCGTCGAGGCTAGTGCCCGACATTAGTCCGATAAAGAGCCCGCTCATGACCTTAAGCTTACCCTAGCCATCGATGTTGTAGCTGCCTCGGCGAGGCTTCGGCAGCTGGGCGTTACTTAATTGGAAGCGGTGCTGAAGCGGATGCGTTGATACAGGTCTAGTTGACGCCAGAGCGGGGCGGCTGCAGTCAAGAAGTCCTCCCAGTGTTCGGCCGGGATCGGGTCAGCCGGGGGCAGCGTCACCGTGCGGGGGTTGCGGTGGACGCCATTTAGGCGGTATTCGTAATGTAGGTGGGGTCCCGTCGCGAGACCGGATTGGCCGACGAAGCCTAATGTCTGGCCCTGTTTAATTCTGCTGCCGATTCTGAAGCTGGCAAAGCGCGACAGGTGCCCATACAGCGTGGTGATGTTGCCGCCGTGTTGCAGAATGATCGTATTGCCATAACCGTTCCGGATGCCACGAAACGTTACCTTGCCGTCCCCGGCGGCGATTACGGAGGTGCCCGTGGGGGCAGCGTAATCGACTCCACGGTGTGCCCGAATCGTGTTCAGAATCGGGTGACGGCGATTGAGATTGAAGCTGGAGCTGACACGGGCAAAGTCTACTGGCGCACGAATGAAGGCCTTGCGGACGCTCCGCCCGTCCGGCGTGAAATAATCTGAATCGCCGCCACTAAAGACATAGCGTACTGCCCGGTACGGTGTGCCCTGGTTAATAAACTCGGCAGCCACGATCTCACCGTCCCGGAGTTTCACGCCGTCGCGCCAAAGTTCTTCGTAGATGACCGTGAAATCATCACCGACACGCACGTCCTGGATAAAATCAATGTCCCATTGAAAAATACCCGCCATATTCATTGTGACGGCGTCCGTGATACCCGCGGCGGTTCCGGCTTCAAACAGCGAACTCTGGATTACTCCGTGACGACTCACCGAGCGGATGTCGACCTCGCGCGTCAGAATATCGGCATAAAATCCCGTCGTATTCCGATCGACCTGCAACACGCTTACGTCATCAAGCTGTTTCGCCAGCGATAGCACTCGACCGGCTTGATGTGAGATCTCTATGGTATCGCCCGGTCGCAGTAGTCTGAGATGTTCGCGCGCGTCGCCGAGTCCCGTCATCGCGGCGAGATCAGCAAGGCTCAGGCCATTACGGCGGAATAGTAACTCCAGGGTATCGCCTGGTTGCACGCTGAGGCTTAGCATTGTCTCTGCCGACTGCTCGAGCGCTTGTCCGGCCGCCGTCTGTGATTGTTTGGCCGAAGCTGGCGCTTCGGGTAACGCCAACGGTCGTTCTACTCTGGTGCCCTGAACGATAGAGGACGTCGCTGGCGCCACCATAGACTCATTGGTGCCGCTGGTGAGAAAAAGCGACACCGTGACGACAGGGAGCAGCAATCCCATGATAAACCACGACCAATGACGCCTCTGTATCGTTCGAGGGTCAATCGAGGTGTTCTTATAATCGTGACGGACGCCACCAGAGTAAGACTTCACGGGGTACCTACATCATGACCCGAGCGTACTGTAACGACTCGGTATGGACCCGTCAAAGCTATTCACGGGCTACAATGGTCCTCTCAAGATGCGATGAGCAGCCCCTCCTTGATCATGGCAAGCACTAGCAAACAACTAGAAGAGTTGCGTCGCGGCGTTGAAGAGATTCTCCGGGAAGATGAACTCGAACAGAGACTCGGTAGCGGGCGTCCGTTAAGAGTCAAAGCGGGGTTTGATCCGACGGCGCCGGATCTTCATCTCGGTCATACGGTATTGCTGAATAAGATGCGTCAGTTTCAAGAGTTCGGTCACGAGATTATTTTCTTGATTGGCGATTTCACCGGAATGATTGGTGACCCGTCCGGGAAGACCGCCACGAGGCCGACGCTCACGCCAGAGGAGGTCGGCGCCAATGCCAAGACCTACGAATCCCAGGTCTACAAGATCCTCGATCCTGACCGGACGCGACTGGAATTTAACTCACGCTGGATGAACAAGCTCAGTGCCGAAGATCTGATTAAGCTTGCCGCCAAGCACACTGTGGCGCGGATGCTGGAAAGAGACGATTTTCACAAGCGTTATGAATCGGGCAAAGCGATCTCGATCCATGAATTCCTCTATCCACTAGTGCAGGGTTATGACTCTGTTGCGCTTGAAGCGGATGTAGAGCTGGGCGGGACCGATCAGAAATTCAATCTGTTGGTCGGCAGGCAGTTACAGCAAGCCTACGGTCAACCACCTCAGGTGGTTCTCACGATGCCGCTGTTGGTCGGGTTGGACGGTGTCAACAAGATGTCGCAGTCACTGGGTAACAGTATCGGAATTACCGATCCTCCAGGCGAGATGTTCGGCAAGCTGATGTCGATATCCGACGACTTGATGTGGCGCTATTTCGAGCTGTTGAGCTTCAGGCCCCTCGACGAAATTCAGGGGTTCAAGCAGCAAGTCGCCGACGGGGAAAATCCACGCGACATCAAGTATCGGCTCGCTGAGGAAATGGTCACCCGGTTTCATGATAAGGGCGCCGCTGACAGGGCTCAGCGTGATTTTATCGCGCGACATCGCCATGGCCGGACCCCGGACGTCATGGATGAACGTGCCCTGAGCTCGGCCGAACCGGCGCTCGGCATTGCCTATATCTTGCGAGACGTTGGGCTGACCTCGAGCACTTCTGAGGCTATCAGGATGATCAAGCAGGGCGCCGTTCGCATAGATAATGAGCGTGTGGACAATCCGAAAATGACCATCGAGGTCGATGGAACACCCAAGGTCTACCAGGTTGGCAAGCGCAAGTTCGCCCGAATTACACTGGCGCCCGCCAAAGATTAGCGGGCCATGTGCCCCAGAGCTCCGAGTTCCCCGCGGCAACACTAACTTGTGCCGGGGGCCGCATCCCGTATAATGCTGCGCCTCCCCACCTGCAAAGCTATCTTTGGAACGGTCGATACTTAAGCCGTATACGGCTTGGAGCGATTCTGGATTCCGAGTATACTTACGGGTCTGCCTGGGCACTGGGGCCAGGCCTGCTCTTTAACAATTTGTCTCAAGCAACTTGTGTGGGCGCTCGCATCGAAACAACGGTGCCAGAGCGTCTACTTAGGGGTGCTTCGTGCACCCCGAAAGAAAGCGTTCAGGACTCAAGCCTTTAAATTGAAGAGTTTGATCCTGGCTCAGATTGAA
>SMWC01000025.1 GCA_004357505.1 Gammaproteobacteria bacterium
CATCATGCTAGCAACGGATTGTCTCGATCTCATTTCTCACCCTCTCCTGCAACTATGCAGCAGCTGAAGTTTAGATGAATCGTCGCTTGTCACCTGAATCCCGTCTCTTCCGCGATGCGGTTCCACTCCGCCGCGAGGTCATGCAGTACCGCTGAGTCGGTGTCCGCTCTATCTACCGTCTCACTAGGGTCCTCGGTGATGTTGTAGAGCTCCCAGTCATCGGATCCTCTCTGCGAGCTGCGAACCAGTTTCCAATCGTTCGCGTACAGCGCAGACTGGAACCATCCAGCAGCATGACCCGCGCGGTCGACGTCCGACACATCTCCCCGCAGCAACCCGAGGAAGGAGTCTCCGCGCGCAGGTAGCACTTGCTGCCCTAGGTACTCGCCGCCCGGGTGAGTGGAACCGCCTAGCTCCAGAAGCGTGGGCACCAGATCCATGATGGTCAGAAACTCGTCGTTGCTACTGCCCGCGTTCGGTAGCGACTGGTGGTAGACGAATGCGGGAACTCTAATGCCGCCTTCGTTATAGCGGCCCTTGTGCCATCTGAACGGTGCCGTGATTACATCGCCCCAGGGTCCCAGGCCAACGTAAGAACTCGCACGCCCGATATTGTCGAGGCTGTTGTCGACGTCTTCGCCGACCTGCCGTACGGAGGCATCGCCACCATTGTCGGACATGAAGAAGATGTAAGTATTCTCGTACTGTCCCGACTCTCTTAGATAACGAATGAGCCGTCCGACTTGATCATCGAGATGCTCGACCATCGCCGCATAGATCTCCATTTTCCTGCTCTCAAGGCGACGATCCTCCTCGGAGAGCTCGGACCACCGGCCGGTCCGCGGGTAGTTCTGCAAAGAGTAGCCATCCGGGATCGCGTCCAGCTCCTCGGCACGCGCGAGTCGTCGTTCGAGCAGCTCCTCGTAGCCCGCATCGTATTCGCCAGCATATAAGTCGAGATAGTCCTCCGGGACCTGGAGCGGCCAGTGCGGCGAGGTCGGCGTATACCAGGCGAAAAACGGCTGTCCGTCGCCTTCGTTCGCCCGTAGGTAAGCCAATAACCTGTCGGTGTAGAACGTTGTGGCGTAGGAATCGATCGGCAGATCGACGGACTCACCGTTCTCCAGGTAAGTTGCTCTCGAAGCAGTGCCGTCCCTAAAGTAAACATCGGCGCCGCCCATCAGTGCGATCGAGGATTCGAAGCCATGGGCTGCAGGACTTTGCTCGGCGGTGCGCCCATTGTGCCACTTGCCTACCATATAAGTGTGATAACCCGCTTCCTGCAGTAGTTTTGGAAATGCTAAAACCGTGTCCCGCAGAATGCCTCCTGCTCTTCCGCCGCCCTCGGTGTTCAACGCGAGATGGGTATAGGTGCCGCTGATGAACATCGCGCGCGTTTGTGAGCACGCCGGACCCGCATGGAAGTTAGTGAGCCGAATTCCCTCAAATGCCAGGGCATCCAAATTGGGTGTCCGAATTTCGCTGCCAAAGGAGCCCAGGTCCGTATACCCCATATCGTCAGCCATGATGAGCAAGATATTCGGGAGAACTTCGTCGGCGACTTCCAGCTCTTGCGAGAACGTCGCTTGATTGATAGCGACCGAACTCAGAAGAACAATCGAAACAACCAAGCGTCCAAAGCTTTCAATCGTCATCGAATCGATACCTCGTTTTTATTCTGAGTCGCAGCCTACCTCATACTCCTGGCAAAGAACTCTGGAAAAGTCTGTAGAGAATGTCTTCAGCCCGGATGAATCTCAGGCCGGAGCTGACCGTGAAGCAAACCAGACAGCCGCATTACATAAGCATATTGAAGTCGCGACCATGGAAGTTTAGGCTTCTCCAAACGCTTCGACGGCGACAACAACTCAAGATTTCTTTACAAACTTAAGATACTCGCAGAGTATTGGGTTCTATACCGCACTCTGTGATGATAAACGGATGGGAGAAGTGGAGTCACCAGATCTCCAGGCAATCGGCTCCGATAACCAGTTCAATGGATAGACCTAAGATTCTTCTCATCGACGACGATGTCCAGCTCGTTGCGCTTCTTCGAGAGCTATTGGAGTCACGAGGGTACGATGCAGACGTCGCTTACGATGGCGAGACCGGTGCTGAGAAAGCGCTCCGGGATCGATATCACCTGATAATCCTGGATCTAATGATGCCATTAAAGGACGGATTTGCGGTCCTTAGAGAGATCAGAGCGAAACTCGATACGCCCGTCATTATCCTGACCGCGAGGGACGAGAAGAAGGATCTGATTACCGGGTTCGAGCTAGGCGCGGACGATTACCTGTCCAAGCCGTTTGATCCCCCGGAGTTGCTTTTAAGGGTGCGAGCAATTCTCCGGCGCACCGATGGCTCAACAGATCAGACAACGTTGGTTGTCGGACCATTACAGTTCGACATGTCAAGGCAACTGGCTACGATACGGGATAGGCAAATCAGCTTGACGGGTGCAGAGGGACGCGTATTGGAGGCGCTGATGAGATCGCCGGGCAAGGTCCAGTCGAGAACGTATCTAACTGAGTTCGCACTCGATCGCCCGATCGCCGCCTATGATCGCGCCTTGGATACACATATTAGTCACCTTCGCCGCAAGCTTGGACGCGATAAGAAGCACCAACCGCCAATTCGAAGCGTGCGCGGGACGGGTTATTATCTCGTCCCCGACTGGGAGCCGGGAGAAACAACTTGAGTATTTTGTGGAGAATCTTCCTGTCGATATGGTGTGCGATCAGCGTCATTCTGGCCGTCGTCATGTTCGCGAGCTTCCAGGCGGGTACGCGTCTGAACGACAGTCTCTACAGCGTCACGGCGTACCCACTCATTGACGAGGCCAGACAGGTGCTGGGCTCCGGCGGCGAGGCCGCGTTGGTCGACTGGTTGGCGAACACCGAGAACTTTCCACCTGGAATAGCGATGTATGTCTTGAACGAGGCTGCGAACGATATTCTGGACCGGGAGTTTCCTGGCTTTCTGTGGCCGCGGGCCCAGGGACCCGACGGAGTTGCGTCCTGGGCCAGCGAGGAGACGCGTCGTCCGACGCTTACCGGTCCTAATGGGCGGCGCTACATACCGTTCGTGGGGCCGACCGCGCAACCGCCGTTCGGAGTTCTGGGCGTACCGAGCATTCAATGGATCGTACTTCTAACGGCGATCGTCGCAAGCGGACTAGTCTGTTTGTTGCTCACGAAGTCACTGACGAAACGGCTCAAGCGACTCGCGTCTGCGGCGGAGGCGCTCTCGCTGGGCAAGATGGATGCGCGCGTCAACCTCGACGCGAAAGATGAAATTGGTGTGGTTGCTCAGCAATTCGATCGAATGGCCGAAATCCTTCAGCGTCAGATTCAATCGCGACAGGAGTTCTTTAGAAACGTGTCCCACGAGATGCGATCTCCCCTCGCAAGAATTCAGCTGGCTTTAGAGCTCGCAGAGCACGATCCCGAGACGACGCCGGAACAACTGCTGAGAATCCGCAGCGAGACCACTTATCTCGAGAAGATGATGTCTCAGATTCTGGACCTGGCGAGGCTCGAGGATCCGGATCGAGAGGACTCGTTCGAAGTTGTCGATCTCGTCGAGATAGTCGATCTAGTTGTATCCGATGCCCGTTTCGAAGGCGAGGCACGCGGTCAGCAGATTACTTGGACGCCACCGACAGGAGACTATCCAGTACTCGCCCATATTGATCTGCTCAGGAGCGCGATCGAGAACGTCGTTCGTAACGCAATCTGTCACACAGCCGCGGGCACAAAAGTCAGCGTTCATCTGAAGATGACTGGCGCTACGGCGACTATCGAGGTCCAGGATTCTGGAGAGGGTGTTCTGGAGGAGAACCTAGATCATATCTTTGAGCCGTTCTATCGTGGAGAGTCCAGGCAGTCGAAGGGCGCGGGACTTGGCTTGGCCATTTGTCGACAGGCGATCGATCTGATGAAGGGTACGATTCGGGCGGCGAGCGCTCCGGGTTCTGGGCTCAGAGTGTCGCTGTCGTTTCCACTCTCGACGAGCGGCGCTGCTACTACTTAGTCGCTGGCTGCGTTCGGCTCCTAGCGTGGCGCTGCGCGATGCCCACACATCGAGTTTCTCCCCGTCGACGGGTGCGGAAAGTTCTGTGGAAAACTCTTGAGTTCTGTGAAGGAATCCTTCCTCCTCACCAGTTCTGGCGCGCTCTTCTCAAGACGCGCTTAAGGATCTTAAGAATTCGTCAAGATTCGGCAATTCGGATCGCTCCCACTGTCGTTATAGTGCTACGCATTACGGGGCGCGAGATAAGAAGGAAGCCTGGCGCGGATAGTTAATCTGCCCACACTCTACACAGGCCTCATCGACTAAGGGGAACCTCAGATCTCGCGCTAAATCTGTCCGATATGGGAGCTTCAGATGACTAACTCAGCGAGAATACTTTACGGCATCGTTTGTGGTGTCTTTACCACAGTTCTTTCTGTTCCACTTCAAGCTCAGGACGAGCAAGCCTCGGCTCTCGAAGAAATAGTGGTAACGGGTTCTTATCTCTATACCGGGATTGATTCCCCGTCGCCAGTAACTGTGTTCACTGGCGAAGATATGATGTTTGAAGCGAACCAGGACATGCTGACATTCTTTTTTGAGAATGTGACTCAGAATTACACCAGCGATATCGGTGCGCAAACGGACGCGGGTGGCAATATGGGCGCGCGTAGCATTCGACAAGCGTCAATCAATTTGCGAGGTCTCGGCAACGAAAACACGTTGGTGCTACTGAACGGCCGCAGGACTATTAACTACCCGGCGCCGGACTTCAACGGGTGGACAACGCCGGACATCAATTCGATGGTGCCACGAATTGCGATCGAACGAACCGACCTATTGCTCGATGGCGGTTCGGCGACATTCGGTTCAGATCCAGTCGCGGGCGTCGTTAACTTTGTAACGAAAAAGTCCTTCCGTGGTTTTGACCTCGCGCTCGATTCGCGAATCAACGAGACAGACACGGACGCCAAGGATTACACCATAGCCGCTCTCTGGGGAGCGGGAGATGACCGTACAACGATGATCGCCGCGATCGAGTGGACGGAAACGGATCGGATTTTACTGAGCGATGTCGAAGGCGAAGATAACCCGAATCCTGATGTCACCCCGGAGACGGGTACCGGCCTGGATGATCAATTCGGCCTGAACTTCGATGGCGCAGGGAGGAACGCGCCGACATGGGTCGATCCGGATTGTGGCAATCCGGCTCTCGGTGTGCCGTTGTTCGCCAAGTATCCCTCGTACGAAGATGGCGACAATCTTCGAGTCGCGGACGCTATGAATCCGGCGACTTCCTGTTCACAGCCGAATGGCTACAATCCGTCACAGTTTATTCAGAACAATGTGACGCAATTGACGGCTTTTTTGTCAGCCGATCATCAACTCTCCGATTCGGTAAGCGTCGATTTCGAGATCAACTTCAGTCGGCAGCGGTTCGATGATGTTGCGACTTGGGGTGACAACTCCTCGCGTAACTGGTTGGTGAGTCCGGTTTCGCGGGGTATCACGGTTCCAATTACAAACCCGGGCTTCGTGCGCGCCGACAGCCTGCCTCAGTTAGGACCGCTGCCCTTCGGTCAATATTCCGCAATGGGGGCGCCGGTGCCGGTGGACGTGTTTATGGAGGGCGAGACGATGCCCTTCAACCATACAATGGCTGGCTACCAACGCGCAGATTTATTTCGTGTCGCGTTCGGCGGAAGTGGCGATCTGGCGGGTACGAACAACTGGCAATGGCGGGTAGACACGTCTGTCGCGTGGAACGA
>SMWC01000026.1 GCA_004357505.1 Gammaproteobacteria bacterium
CCTGAACGAACTCGAATACATTAACGGCGAGATTTGGGCCAATCTCTGGTATCAGGACCGAATCGTACGCATCTCTCCCGAGACCGGTGCGGTGTTGGGCTGGGTTGACCTGAGCGGGTTATATCCGCCTTCGCGGCGCGCAGCTGAGGACGTCCTGAACGGTATCGCCTATGACGCGGATACGGACCGATTATTCGTTACGGGCAAAAACTGGCCGTGGCTTTATGAGATCGAGGTCGTTCAACCATAGCGCAACCGTGTTGAACGCATCGTGATCGAGGCCGCCCACGAACGCCAATACCGGCTGCGGACGGTTGAGGTCTTGGACTCTGCAATAGAATCACGCTCGAAAGACAGACAATCCGGTGCCCGACCCGACTGAAATCAGTTCGACTACTGCCGCCAGACGCACCTGGCGGGTTCGGCTGGGCTACCTGTTGGTTGTCGTGATCTGGGGAACGACCTGGTATGGCATCCATACTCAGGTCAACGGCACTTCACCACATCTAGCTGTCGCGGCGCGCATGGGCGCAGCATCCATCATCTTCTTCGCCATTGCCGGCGCGCTACGCGTACCCCTACGTCTAACCTCATACCAGACGCGGCAGGTGCTGATTCAAGGGGTGTGTTTTTTCGGGCTTAATTATCTCGCGGTCTATGCTGGAGCCCAGTATCTGACCTCCGGTGTTGTCGCCGTCTTATTCAGTATCTTCGTGCCATTGAATATTGTTATCGAATGGGCGCTGTACGGAAAGCGTCCGCGACTAATCGTGGTGGCGGCGGCTGTGACCGGAATGTGCGGCATCGCCATGGTTTTCAGCACCGAACTTGAACGAGCGAGCTTCTCACATCTGGCGCTGTGGGGAGCAGCGCTGGTCCTATTCTCCGCCACGCTTGTCGCGCTCGGCAACGTTCTCGCAACTCGCCTGATGTCTTCTGAACTAAGTCCGCTCGTTTTTAACGCCTATGGTACGGCTGCCGGAACCGCCGCTATTTTGCTCTGGGGACTAATCAGCGGTGCGTCGTGGTCACTGGTTATCACGCCGACCTGGCTGACGGGACTCAGTTATCTTGTGCTGATCGGCACCGTCGTCGCCTTTGGCGTATACATGAAGATTCTACCGCTGATCGGTTCGGTGGCCGGCGCTTATGTCGCCGTACTCTCACCGATCATCGCGATCGGCATCTCGTCGGTCTTAGAAGGCCTGCCGTTAACCGCCGCGACGATGGTCGGCGTGGTACTACTACTCATCGGCCACTCGCTGCTTGCAGCGCAGCGCAAACGCGGATGATGGCGCAGAACAGGTGTCGTTGGGTTTCAGTCTGGAGATGTAGGGGCGACCGGCCGGCGCAATCTGCGGATTAAGGACCGTAGACGACGGACGGCAACCAAGTGGCGAGTTCAGGGAAGAACGCCAACAGCACCAGCGCCAATAACTGAATCGCGACAAACGGCATAACGCCGCGGTAGATCGCACTGGTCTCCACGCTCGCCGGCGCTACACCTCGAAGGTAGAACAACGCGAATCCGAACGGCGGCGTGAGAAAAGAGGTTTGTAAATTGATCGCAATCATGACGCCGAGCCAGACGGGATCGATACCCATGGTCAAAAGGATTGGGCCGACGATTGGAACGACGACAAACGTGATCTCGATGAAGTCCAGCACAAAACCTAGCAGGAACATCAGCAACATCACCACGAACATCGCACCAGCAACGCCGCCGGGAAGACTCAGCAACAGGTCCTGAATCAGCCGATCCCCGCCGTAACCCCGAAAAACGAGCGAGAAGAGCGACGCGCCGATTAGAATCAGGAACACCATGCTGCTCACGCGAACCGTTCTCTGCATGACTTCGATCAGGCGAGCGAACGAGAAAGCGCGCCTCGGCAATGCCAATATTAATGCACCGACCGCACCGACACCGGCCGCCTCGGTCGGCGTCGCAAAACCACCCAGGATCGAACCGAGTACGGCGAGGATCAATCCCAATGGCGGCAGAAGTGCGAGCAGCACCTGGATCAAGCTGACTCGTTCATCCGCGCTCTCCGGTGGGCGCGCGGGCATACTATCGGGCTTCACGATCGCGAGCCCGAGCAGATAAATCACGTACAGAGCGACCAATCCCAAACCTGGAATAAGCGCGCCGACGAATAAATCCCCCACCGACACCGTGTCCGGCGAGAAGATCCCCTGAGTCAGCTGCGCCTGACTGTAGGCGGAGGACAGGACATCGCCCAGCAAAACCAAGATGATCGATGGCGGGATGATCTGACCGAGTGTCCCGGATGCGCAGATGATCCCGGTAGCAACAGCCGGGTCATAACCACGCCGTAACATCGTCGGCAGGGACAACAGCCCCATCGTGACCACGGTGGCCCCTACAATTCCGGTACTCGCAGCCAGCAGCATGCCGACGAGAGTGACGGAAATTCCGAGGCCGCCTCGTAATCCACCGAACAGCGAGCTCAGATTCTCGAGTAGGGCGTCTGCGATCTGCGCGCGCTCGAGCGTGATGCCCATGAATACGAATAAAGGCACGGCCATCAGCGTTTGATTACTCATTATGCCGAACACGCGATTGGGCATCGTGCCCAGGAATGCTGCGTCGAATATGCCGAGCGCCGTGCCCATAAATGCAAAAATGAGGGCGATGCCGCCGAGCGAGAATGCGACGGGAAACCCGGCAAGCAGCACGATCACGGCCGCGCCAAACATCACGAGGGCGACCCACTCCATGGTTAGATCACGTCGCCTATCGGCAGCTTTTGGCTGGGGCTTGACGGGGTTCGACCCATGAGCGTCAGAATCGCGCCCAAGATATTGGCGACCCCCTGCAGTATCAGCATGCCGGCCGTGGCGGGAATCAGGCTTTTCAGAATTGGCATGAACGGATAGGGCAAGCCGCCGGCCTCACGCGATGCCTCACGGATGATCCACGATGTGTAGACGTAGTCCCAGCTCGTCACTGCCAGGAACACGGCCATCGGCATGAGAAAGATCAATGTCCCGAGCAGGTTGACGACAGCCTGCTGCCGCGCCGGCATACGGCGGTAGAAAATGTCGACGCGGACGTGCTCGTCCCGCTTTAACGTATAGGCTGCACCGAGCATGAATACGGCCGCGTGCATCCAGGTCACGCTTTCCTGCATCGAGATCCAGCCAAGGTCGAACGCGTAGCGCAGGACGACAATAACGAAGGTAACCAACACCATCATGATCGTCAGCCAAGCGATGACGGTGCCGGTGAACTCGCTGAAGTCCTCTAAGAACTGTTTTAACCTCAACATGTATCGTCCGTCGTTGGTCAATCTGTCTTGTCCAAGCGCTTCAGAAAGACCTGCATCTCCCGCACAGCTTGCCGATCGCCGCGGCGTGTGGCGACCTCAATCCCCCGGCGATAGGTTTCGATCGCGTCTACTCGAAGACCAGCCTCGGTTTGTGCCTTGCCCAACAACTTCCACGCCGCAGAATAATCTGGGTCCAGGTCAACGGCAACGCTTAGATGCTCGACGGCCTTATCATAGGCTTTCGCTTGCAGGTACGCGGAACCCAAAGCGAAGCGCATCGTCGCGTTATCCTCGCCCCGGGCCAGCATGGCCTCAAGGTTTTCTGTGAGCTTCACGGCTAAGGGCGCCAGAAAGTCGGCGTGATCAACACGAGTAACGTAAAGATCTCCAATCGACCCAGAAGCATCGCACAAACCAAAGACCACTTGCTGAAAGCGTCGAGGCCACCGTATCCGTTAGCGACTTCGCCCAACCCCGGACCGAGGTTATTGAGTGTCGCTGCGACTGCCGAGAACGCCGTGACCTGATCGACACCGGCTGCCAGCATCACCAGCAACAGCACACAGAAGACGACAACATAAACGGCAAAATACCCCCAGACGGAATCGATGACCCGACTGTGGACCGCATTGTCACCGAGCTTCACCGCGATCGTTGCGCTAGGGTGAACGAGCCGCTGTACCTCACGCCAACCCTGTTTATACATCAATAGCCAACGGATCACTTTCATGCCACCGGCCGTCGATCCGGCGCATCCGCCGATGAAGGCGGACAGGATTAGCAACACGGGCAGCGCTCCGGGCCAAGCGGCAAAGCTGTCCGTCGTAAAACCGGTCGTCGTGCCTATCGAAACCACCTGGAAGAGGCCTTTCGTAAACGTCTCGGCCAGCGTCGAATAGTGTCCGGTGAGATAAAGATAAGCGAGCACGATCAACGTGAGCACGCTCAGTAGTTTTAGATACGCCCGGAACTCGGGATCGGTCAGATAGTCGCGCAAGCGCCGATGTCGCCAGGCGAGGAAATGCAATGAGAAATTTACGCCCGCGACAAACATGAAAAAGACCGCGATCATCTCGATGAGGGTGTTGTCGAAATACCCGATGCTGGTATCGTGGGTCGAGAAACCGCCGATGGCCACAGTGCTGAGTGCGTGGCACAGCGCATCGAAAAACGTCATGCCCGCAGCCCAATAGGCGAGCCCGCACACTACCGTGATACCAAGATAGACATACCACAATGCCTTGGCCGTCTGTTTAACCCTTGGCGTCAGTTTGGTGTCCTTCACGGGCCCCGGCATCTCAGCGCGGTAGAGTTGCATCCCGCCGACGCCCAGCATCGGTAGCACCGCAACGGCCAACACGATGAGACCAAGACCGCCCAGCCACTGTAGCTGCTGGCGGTAATACAGGATTGCCTCCGGCAGCGAGTCCAGCCCGGTCAACACCGTCGCACCGGTCGTGGTCAGTCCCGATACGGACTCGAAGACTGCGTCGGTGAAACTCATGCTCGGGCTCTCGGACAACAGCAGCGGCGCGGCACCGAACAACCCCAGAACGACCCAGAATAGCGCCACGACCAAGAATCCATCGCGCCGCCGCAGCTCTCGATCTATATTGCGGGCCGGGAACCAGATCACGACCCCCGATCCGAGGACAATTAGAAAGGACGCAGCGAAAGCGCTCCAGGTGCCGTCAGCGAAAATGAACGAGACGATGATGGGCGCCAGCATCGTGAGACTGAAGATCATCAGCAGAAAGCCGAGGACGCGCTGTATCGCTAGAAACGTTACCGGCATGAGCGGTTAGCCCGTACGTACCTCTGGGAGCGGCCGTCTGGCTGCGAAGCATCGCGGCGGAGCGGTCGCGCCTATGCGAAGTTTCGGGCTGATCCCCATGGTTTTAAACGAAACCGACTCCGACCTCGAATAGCCGTTCTACCTCGTCGATCTGGCGGCGCTCAGCCATAAATAGAATGACATGATCATCGGTCTGTATCACGGTGTCGTGATGGGCCATCAGCACTTTGTCGCCGCGTACGATGGCATTGATCGTCGCGCCGCGCGGCAGACGGATTTGTTTGATCGCCCGGCCCACGACACGTGACTCGTTCTCGTCGCCGTGTGCCACAGCTTCGATCGCCTCGGCGGCGCCACGCCGCAATGCGTGAACTTTGACAACGTCACCACGACGAACGTGTGCGAGCAGCGTACCGAGCGTAATCTGCGAGGGAGAGATAGCAATATCGATCGTGCCGGCTTCCACCAATTCCGCGTAGGCAGGCTTGTTAATCAGCGCCATCACTTTGCGGGCTCCGAGTCGTTTCGCCAGCATCGCGGAAAGAATATTGGACTCATCTGCATTGGTTACCGACACGAAGACGTCTGCGCTGTCGATATTCTCTTCCAGCAGCAGTTCTTCGTCAGCGGCATCGCCGTGCAATACGATCGCCTGGTTGAGCTGCTCCGAGATTGCTCGCGCTCTATCGTGGTTTCGTTCGATGATTTTTACCTGATTCGTGGACTCCAACGCTTTTGCTAAACGCACACCGATGTTGCCGCCACCACCTATCACGACTCGTCGAATTGGTTCGTCGAGCTTGCGCATCTCGCTCAACACAGCTCGGATGTCCTTTCTCGCAGCGATAAAGAACACCTCGTCGCCTTCTTTGACCACCGTATCGGCATCCGGAATGATCCCCCGACCGTCCCGATAGATCGCGACAACCCTGCACTCAACGTTCGGAATGTGCTCAGACAACTCCCGTAGCGGGTGACCAACTAATGCGCCGCCTTCATGGGCGAACGCCGCAACCAATCGCACTTTGCCGTCGGCGAATTCGAGCACTTGAAGTGCACCGGGGAAACGGATGAGCTCACGAATGTGATTGGTCACCAGCTCCTCGGGGCTGATTCTCACATCCACCGCTACGGCATCCGGACTGTACAACTCCGGTCGGCTCATGTACCCGGCCGCGCGAATCCGGGCGATTTTCGTCGGGGTATGGAACAAGTGGCTCGCGACCTCACACGCCACCATATTGATCTCATCACTGTTGGTCAGCGCGATAACCATGTCGGCGTCACCAGCTCCTGCCCGGTCGAGAACTTCCGGATAGGCCGCGTGACCAACAACGGTTCTGACATCAAGCCGCGCCTGAAGCTCGCGCAGTACGTCGGGATCGGTATCCACGATGGTCACTTCGTTGGCTTCTTCTCGAGCTAGGCTGTAGGCAGCCGATGTGCCTACCTGCCCCGCGCCCAATATAAGAATCTTCATAATGGAATCATGCGCGAAATCCGCGCGTAGTCTACATCAGTTCCAACTTGGCATACGCGAGAACCAGCCATTTTGTGCCTGCGTTCTCGAAATTGACCTGGACGCGTGCGTGGGAACCGCTGCCTTCAGAGTTCAAGACGACGCCGTCGCCGAACTTACCGTGCCGCACTCTTTGGCCTAAACGCACGAGCGAAGCTTCCTTCTCCAACGGCCGTTCGAGACGATAGATCGGTCGAGATACGGACAGCGCCGGACGCACCTCTTGCAATAACTCCGGCGGAATCTCGCGAATAAAGCGCGAGGGCATTCCGTAAATCTCGGTGCCGTGCAACCGCCTTCGTTCGGCGTAAGTAAGAAAGAGCTGCTGCTGCGCCCGCGTCAGACCAACATAACAAAGGCGGCGCTCCTCTTCGAGCCCATCGGCGTCGGCCATCGAGCGTTGGTGCGGAAACAAGCCCTCTTCCAAGCCACACAGGAACACGACTGGGAATTCCAGTCCTTTCGCCGAGTGCAATGTCATGAGCTGGACACTGTCCTCGGAGGCCTCCGCCTGCGCTTCTCCCGATTCCAGTACGGCGTAGGAAAGGAACTCGGCCAACGGCGGTAACTCGGAATCCTCGTCCTGGATCACACCCTGCGCCGCGCTGACGAGCTCCTCCAGATTTTCGACCTTCGCTTCGCCGCTCAGGTGGCCGTCACGTCCATGGTGTGCGATCAGACCGCTGTCCTGATTAACCTCCCTGACTTGATCATGCAGTGCGAGATCCTTAGTTTGCGTATCCAGTCGATCTACGAGAGTCACAAAGACCGAAAGCGCCTTTCTGGATCGTTTCGGTATCGCATCCTCGCTGATCACGGCGCCTGCAGCGCGCCACAGACTCACTCCAGCCTGGCTTGCATAATCGCGCACAACGTCCATAGTTCGAGCGCCGACGCCGCGCGTCGGCGTATTGACGACTCGCTCGAACGAAGGATCGTCATCGCGATTCGCAATCAGGCGTAGATAAGCTAGCGAATCTTTGATCTCCGCTCGCTCGAAGAAACGCATACCACCATAAACACGATACGGGATGCCCGCCGCGAGCAGGGTCTCTTCGAACACGCGTGACTGCGCATTGGAGCGATACAGTACCGCCGTATCGCTGCGAGAGTTCCCCTGTGCTACATAGTCGCCGATACGATTCACGACGAATTCCGCTTCGTCATGCTCGTTGAACGCGGCATAGAGACGAATCGGATCACCACTGTCGCCCTCGGTCCAGAGTCTCTTACCCAGACGCGAACTGTTATTGGCGATGATCGCGTTGGCTGCGGCGAGTATCGTGCCAGTCGAGCGATAATTCTGCTCCAGACGAACTACGTGAGTACCTGGAAAGTCCTGTTGATAGCGCTGTAGATTCTCAACTCGTGCGCCGCGCCAGCCGTAGATCGATTGATCGTCATCGCCAACAACGAACGGCGTACCCGATTGGCCTGCGAGTAATTTCAACCAGTCATATTGAATCGCGTTCGTGTCTTGAAATTCATCCACAAGCAGGTGTCGAAATCGCTCCTGGTATTGGGTCAGTAACTGGCCGTTCTCTCTTAAGAGCTCCAGCACCCGCAGCAACAACTCCGAGAAATCAACGACCGAAGCGTTGGCACAGGCTTGTTCGTAGCGAGCGTATAGATCGATCATCTGCCGGCGGTTGGTATTGTTCTCATCGTCGACGCGGTCCGGACGTAGACCTTCATCCTTCTGCGCGTTGATGAACCACTGTATTTTCTTAGGATTCCATTCGTTCTCGTCGAGGTGCAGACCCTTCAGCATCCGCCGAATCATTCTGAGCTGGTCTGCGGAGTCCATGATTTGAAACGCTTCCGCAAGACCCGCTTCACTCCAATGGATGCGCAAGAACCGATGCGCGAGGCCGTGAAAAGTACCGATCCAGAAGTGCCGTGTAGGAAACCCCAACAGGGCCTCGATACGATGCCGCATTTCGGCCGCAGCCTTGTTCGTAAACGTCACGGCGAGGAGCTGCTGGGGTGCGATGCCCTCGACGCGAATCAACCACGCGATGCGATGCACGAGAACACGCGTCTTACCGCTTCCGGCGCCCGCAAGCACTAACGTCGAACGGTGCGGCGCCGTCACTGCCTCCCGCTGTGCGTCATTCAGAGGATCGATGATTTCGGTAACGTCCATAGTCAGAACGCTGGATCGTGCGGCTCGGTACTCGACGCGGCTACTCGGGTTAAAAAGCAGGAATATAGTGGTCGACTAATAGGAAACCGAACAGCGCGATGAGATAGCTGATCGAATAGGCGAATGTCTTCATCGCTACGTCATCGTTCTTTGCGAGTTTCAGTCGCACAGCGTAATAAAGAAATCCACCACCTAGCAGTACGGCACCCAACAGATAGAACACGCCGCTCATGCCGGTCAGGTAAGGCAACACCGACACGATCATCAACAGAATCGTGTAAGCGAGAATAAACGATTTAGTCAACTCAATCCCGTGAGTCACCGGCAGCATAGGCACTCCAGCCTTCTCGTAGTCATCTCTCCTGGCAATCGCCAGCGCCCAAAAATGTGGCGGCGTCCAGGTAAAAATAATCAAGAACAATAACAGCGCGTAGCCGCTAACCTCGTTTGTCAC
>SMWC01000027.1 GCA_004357505.1 Gammaproteobacteria bacterium
AATCGGTGCTCGCCTGACGATGGCGGGCATGATGAACGAGCTAAGCTTCGCGTTGTCGACGACATTGCAGAACCGCTGGCGGCTCTTCGCAGCGCTCGCGATACGTGAATTGAGTTGTTGATCGGCCGTCGCGGCCACGACAAGCCAGTGATCTTCAATCTGAGCCTCGGAAAACGCCTCCGGCCGCAGTTCAATTCGGCCCGCGGCGCCGAGTTGTTCGAGTCCGACCGTGGCCGTTGGGCTCACGACGGTCACGACCGCACCGGCCTCGATGAGTTCGCGAACTTTGCGTTCGGCTACCGTACCGCCGCCGATCACGAGGCAGGGTCGGTCGGTAAGTTCGACGAAGATCGGTAGGTGGTCCATGGTCGCTGTGTTATTGAGTTTTGCTCGGCCGGCGGACTTCATGCCCGCCGTTTACGAGTGCGCACGATAACGCCGCCTGCGCCGCGGGAACAATACCGTCTGTTTCTGGTCATATTCCATCAGGCTATAAACGCTAAGGGACTGAAAACTCGCAATGTTTTGCGGTTGACAGGCCATGTAACCAATGGTTATATGCGGTGTAACCTGGTGGCCGCCTCCTTTAAGGATGCGGCGTTTTTGTCTGCACACTGCGGCTTGGACGACCTGTAAGCACCCGTGACTCTAAAACAACTTAAATACCTGATCGCCATTGTCGACAGCGGATTGAACATAACGTCTGCGGCCGAGCGCCTCTACACAAGCCAGCCGGGTATCAGCAAACAACTCAAGCAGCTTGAAGCCGAGCTCGGTATGCAGCTGTTTACGCGCAAGGGTAAAAGCCTGGCCGCTATCACGCCGGCCGGCCGGGAAGTCATCGATCGCGCCCGGAAAATCCTGCGCGAAGTTGCGAACATCACCAATCTCGCCAGCGACCTGACGGGTGAGCAGGAGGGGACGCTGTCGATCGCGACGACCCACACCCAGGCGCGCTACGTTCTCCCCGATGTGATCCGCACATTCAACGAGCGTTATCCCAAAGTCGATCTTGAGTTGCATCAGGGCACCTCGGAGCAGATCGCCGAGCTTGTCAGCACGCACAAGGTGGACTTCGCGATCGCGACGGGTTCGCAAAAATTATTCTCCAATCTAACGCTGCTGCCGATCTATTACTGGAACCGCATTGCGCTCGTGCCGAAGAAACATCCGCTGGCACGGTTGAAAAAGCCGCTGGACCTGAAAGCCCTCTCGGCCTATCCGCTTGTGACCTATGTTTTCAGCCTGACCGGGGAATCGTCGTTCAAGAAGGCATTTCAAGATGAAGGTCTGGAGCCGCGTGTCGTGTTTACGGCGCGCGACGCGGACATCATCAAAACTTATGTACGCATGGACATGGGCGTCGGTGTGATCGCGTCGATGGCTTATGAGTGCCAGGACCAGGAAGACCTCAAGGCCATAGACGTCAAGGGCCTGTTTCCGCGGGTCACGACCTGGCTCGGCTTCCCGAAGGATATGGTCCTGAGGAGCTACATGGTGGACTTCATCCATCTGTTCGCGCCGCACTATTCGCGGCGGCTGATCAGCGACGCGGCGAATCTCGAGACCCAGGAAGAAGTCGATGCGCTGTTGAGCGAGGTACGGCTGCCGACGCGCGGCGGTTGCGAGCAGGACCAGGCGGCTGCGGCCTAACGATCGCGACGGGTCTGTTGGTCCTGCACCGGGTATACCGAGCGTACGGTAGCGGTAAAGACCGAGATCGCCTTACAAATCCGCGAGATCGATCTCGTGCAGTCCGCACTCGCGCTTCAAGCCATTGAAGCGTGTCATCTCCGCCGTGCTGACATCTTGAATCGGCCGCGTGCTGTGCTGATCGCCGATCGACACATAGCCTTTCTCCCATAACGGGTGATAGGGGAGATCATGCTCTTTGAGATAGCGATGCACGTCGCGATCGGTCCAGTCGGCGATGGCATGGACTTTCCAGCGGTCGCCGGCCAAATCGAGATAGGGTATTTTCGCGCGACTCTCGCTCTGCTGGCGGCGTAAGCCCGCGAACCACGTTCCGGCTTCGAGTTCCTTCAGCGCGCGGCGCATCGGCTCGACTTTATTGAGCTCGTTGTAGGCATTGATCCCGTCGATGCCCTGCTGCCAACGTTGTCCATAACGGGTCTCCTGCCAGGCCGGCGACAGCTTGCTGCGATAGACCTTCAAATTGAGGTTGAGCCGCTCGGTCAGTTCGTCAACGAAACGATAGGTTTCGGGAAACAGATAACCGGTATCGATCAATACGACCGGGATGTCGGGATAGACCTGCGTGACGAGGTGCAGTGACACGGCCGCCTGCGCGCCGAAACTCGAGCTCAAGACGTGGTTGCCGGGGAGATGCGTGAGCGACCATTCGATACGCTCGGTCGGCGCGAGCGCTGCGAATTTGCTGTTGCAATGCGCCAGTGCCGCCTCCTGGGTGGCAGCTTCGTCACAGACACTGGTGAGCGCCGGCCGCACGGGCAGGCGTGTGGTGTCTTGCTGTACTGCGGCAGTTGTGGCGCTCATCTGACTAGCTTGTCCCCGGGAGTCGCCCCGTGGCGGGTTCCGTGGACGGGATCCTCGTTGTCGGGAGACGTACAGTAGGCGGAATGAGCGCAGACGTGAACGGCTAAGTATTTATTCGCGTATAGCTAAAACGCATAAGGCGCCGTCGTGCCAGAGGCTTCGGCCGGGCGGCCGCGCCTACAGCGCGAGAATCTCCGCAGCGACGCGCTCGCCGGACTCCATCGCGCCTTCCATGCCACGGCTGGCGCGGCCTAAGTGCTCGCCGCAGAAGCGGATCTGACCGTGCCTGGCTCCCATCGCGGCGGCGAAGCGAGCGATCTGGCCGGGCTTAAAGTAAGCCCAGCCGCCCTGGGCGAACGGATCCGTGCCCCAGGACTGGATCCCCAGAAACTCGAGCTGTCCCTTCGCCGCGGGCCGAATCGCCTCGATCGCATCGATCACCAGGCGGCCCGCAGCGGCTGGCGGCAGCGCATCGAGCCGGGTCGCGTTGGCTCCCAGCGTCCAGGCGGTAAAGCTGGTGACCTCCTTGGGATCGGTGCCGTTTCTCGCCGCAGCCACCATGCCGGCGACACCGTCGGTAAAAAGACTCGGCGAGAATCCATCGGCTTCCCAGAAGTTGGATTTGTGCGCGAGATAAACCTGCGTCATTGCTTGCGCCGGCAGCGTGTTGACGGCTTCGGCTTGCAGGCCGCGCAACGGCGGTTCGATCTTGATGTGCCGCAGTACGCCGAACGGCAATGAGCACACGACTTGCGGGGCGTGATAGACGCTGCCGTCGGCGCAATGCACTGTAGTGTCATCGGCTTCGCTCGTGATGGCCACGACAACCTTCTGCAACTGCGCCGGCGGGTCCAATGCCGCGGCCATCGCCTCGGGAATGCGTGCGACGCCGTTTTTGGCCGTGTAACCGGCGACGCCTTCAGGGGAAAGTCGGCGTTGCGCGACCGAGAAGGCGGCGCGGAAAAATAACAGCAGTGCTGAAACATCGCCGGCGTCTTCGCCGAAGCTCACATTGATGCCGTAGGCGAGCTTGATCACGGCGTCGTCGAAGCCGAGTCCTTTGAGCCAGTCGTAGACCGAGACATCATGTCTGGCCGAGGCCGGGGCAAGCCAATCGGCTGGTTGCGCGAGTGGATTCTCCTTCACCGTCAGCATGCGGTAATAGGCCCAGGGCATCAGCGCCCGGTCGTCGCCGTTGAACAGGTTTGCCGGATGATCCGGCCAGTCCGCCTGGCGAATGATCTCGTTGCCGAGGACGAGTTCCTGCTCACGGAAGAACGCAAGCATCGGCGTGACGTCGATCAGCTCGACACCGAAACGCTCGGCAACGCCGATGATGCGGGTATAACCGGCGCCGATATACGTGCCGCCGGCCTCCTGGTTACTCCCTAATTGGCGCATCGAGTGCACGCGGCCGCCGACTCGCTCCTGCGCTTCGAGCACCTGGGCGTCGACGCCCTCGGCCTGCAGCTTGCACGCCGCGGCCAGTCCGGCGAGCCCTGCGCCGATGACGATTACCTCATGACGATGACGCTCGGCCACGCTCAAGCTTCCGCCGCGCCACACAGCGCGCTCTTCGGTTGGCCGGGCCGGCCGGACAAACAGCACTCCGCGGGACAGAAGTCCTGGCTCGGGCCAAGCGAGCCTAAGCTGCGGCGTTGCGCGCCTGATGTCATGCGTTCGCTGATGAGCTCGCGCACCATGCTCACATAGGCGGGATGCGTGCCGACCGTCGCGGCCCGCAGCATATTCACGCCGGCGCGCTCGGCCTGCGCCTGCGCCTCCACATCCAGATCGAGCACCACCTCCATGTGATCGCAGACGAAGCCGATCGGCACGACCACGGCATCGGCCACGCCGGCCTTGCCGAGCTGCTGCAACGCCTCGCCGATGTCCGGTTGCAACCAGGGCTCGCCGTAGGAAGCGTTGTTGCTCTGGTAGACGAGTTCCCATTGTTGACGTTCGAGGCCGGCGGCGACGAGCTGGCACGCCTCGCGTAACTGGGCCTGATAGTCGGTCAGCGCGGCCATCGACTCGGGCAGGCTGTGGGCCGTGAACAGCAGCGCGGCATCGGCTTCGCGGCGCGCCGGCAGCGTCGCGAACGTCGCGCGAGCCCGGTCGATCACCGCGGCGATGAAGCCGGGGTGGTTGAAGCCCAGGCGGAGCTTGTCGATGATCGGCGCAGCCTCTAACGGGGCGGTCGCTGCATACAGATCCTCGCGGTATTTCCGGCAACCGTTATAGGAGGCGAACACGCTCGTGACATGCGTGATCGCACGCTTGATGCCGTCGGCCTGCATTTTCTTCAGCGTGTCCGGTAACAGCGGGTGCCAATTGCGGTTGCCGTGATACACCGGCAATGCGATGTCATGCGCACCTAACTCCGCTTTCAATGCGACGATGAACGCGCGGGTCGCGGCGTTGATCGGACTCACACCGCCGCAGTGCTGATAGCGTTGTGCGATGCGTTCCTTGACTGTCGGCGGAATCGTCACACCCCGTAAAACGTTATCCAGAAACGGCATAACATCATGGGGCCCCTCTGGTCCGCCGAAAGAAACCACGAGCACCGCGTCGTAATCGTGGGCCTCGTGGTCGACGAGCGTGTCTGCCATCTGTGGCGTTACGCCGGGCTCTGCCAGGCCACCTTGCCGACGAAGAACGGCCCGAGACTATCGAGATACTGGGAAGTCTGCTCGGTCTTGCGCATCTCCTGCACGACGGCGGAGAGCGGGAACAGGTCCGGCCCTAACAGGCCGATGATGAAATCGTTGTCGTGCTTGTCGAGGCCGTGACAGGCGAGCCGTACATCGGCCGCGAAACCGGCCGCGCCGAAACGCTTGCCGATCGTGCCATGCTCAGCGAGGATCTGCCGCTGCTTATCCTCGGGCAGGGCTGGAAAAGCCTTGGCGCGTCGCAGCGGATACCACACGGCCCATGTATAAGCCGGGTTCAAGGTCTTACTGCGGGGTTTGATCAACAGCGCGTCTTCGAGGTCGGGTTCGTAGCCGATCGAATAGGTTCGGCCCAGCATGTCGAACTCGGGTTTACGGTCTAGCTTCGAAAACGGCGGTGCGTTCAATACGTCGCGCAGCGTCGAGACGAAATACTCGGGGTCCTCGCTGAGGACGATCAGGCCGATACCTTGCGGATCGTTCGCGTCGAGATACAACGCGCCCTCGACGCCGGCCGCGGCCAGCGCGGCGCCGGCCGCGGTCGCGTCGGCGCAGCCACCGAACGCGGTGAACTTCATAAACAGCCGCCGATCGAGCGAGATGGGCTGGCCATCCTTCAGGCCTTTCTCGCTGAGATCCAGGTGATCGGCTTGCGGTTCGCTCATCTCATGCTCCGGTCAACATCGATTACGGTCGGGACAATTCGGATTCGTTGTGCACCGTCTCGATCAGGGCCTCGACACTCTCTAGCGGCGTGTCCGGCAGGATGCCGTGGCCGAGATTGACGATATGACCTAAGGCGTCGACGCGTTGCAGCAACTCGGTCACGGCCGCACGGGTCGGTGCGGCGCCGCCGAGCAGGATGGCCGGATCGATATTGCCCTGTACAGCGCGCCGGTCTTGAAAGCGGCCCTGCACAGCGGCGAGATCGACACGCCAATCCACGGCCAGAACTTCGGCAGGCAGGTCGGCGTAGGCTTCCACGAGGTGCGGAGCGTTTTGTAGGAATAAGATCCTCGGTATGCCCGCATTTCCGACAGCCTCGAGCAGCGCCTGCAGGTGCGGCCGTATCAGCCGTTCCCAATCGGCCAGCGACAACAAGCCGGCCCAGGAGTCAAAGATCTGCACGGCGTCGGCGCCGGCGCGCGCCTGATTGAGCAGATAATGCACCATCAGATCGGCGAGCCGCGCGAGCAGTGCGTCTAGCGCGGCAGGCTCGGCAGCGGCGAAGGCGCGCAGGGTTGGGAAGTCTTTGACGCCGCGGCCTTCGACGAGATACGCGGCCAGTGTCCACGGTGCGCCGCAGAAACCCAACAGCGCAGTCTCGTCGGGCAACTCCGCCCGCGTTTGTTTCAGCGCAGTCATGACTTCGGGCGCAATCGTTTCTGGATCGACATCGTGCAACGCATCCACACCCGCCTGGTCGCGGATTGGGTTGGCGACGACCGGTCCCGGATCGAATTCGAACTCGACGCCCAACGCGGGCAGCGGGCTCATGATGTCCGCGAACACGATCGCCGCATCCAGCGGAAAGCGTTGGCACGGCAACAACGTGATTTCGGTCGCAAGATCCGCGGAGGAGGCGAGTTCCTTGAACGAATACCGTCGCCGCAGCTCGCGATACTCTGGCAGGTAGCGGCCGGCCTGGCGCATGATCCATACCGGCCGGCGCGCTGTCGATTTGCAGTCGATCGCTTGTAACAGCAGCTTGCTCACAACGCGGGGCTCATTCTGTGGCAGTCTCGGGTTCGAGAGTAAAGCGGTAGCCGACGCCGCGTACCGTGTGGAAGTGCTCGGGTGCTTCGGGGTTGCGCTCGAAACGGCGGCGTAAGCGGACGATGAAGTTGTCGATCGTGCGCGTCGACGGGAACACTTCGTAGCCCCAGACCTTATCGAGGATCTCCTCGCGCGGCACGATCGTGCCGAGTTGCTCGGCAAGCACTTTCATGATCATGGCTTCCTTATGCGTGAGCGCATGTTCGCTGCCGTCCCAGGCACGCGCATGATAAGTATGAAAGTCGATTTCGTTGCCGCCGAAGCTTAACCGAGCCGTACTGCGGTTGTACCAGTCGCTGCGTCTTAATATTGCGGCGACTCTGAGCAACAGCTCCTTAAGATGAAAGGGTTTGGCGAGATAGTCATCGCCGCCGGCTTCGAGCCCGCGGATGCGATCGGCGGCATCGCCCTTCACAGTCAGGAACAGCACCGGCGTCTGCAATCCGTCGGCGCGAATTTCTTCGCACACCTTAAGGCCATCGAGCTTCGGCATCATGACGTCGAGCAGAATCAGATCGAACGAACCGGCGCGAATCTTTTTCAGGCCCTGCTCACCGTCATGCGCGATCTCGGTGTCATAGCCTTCGGCCTGCAGATTCTCGCGGATGCCAGCGGCTAAATGTTCCTCGTCGTCGACGACGAGTATTCGTGCCGGGGTGCGGCTCATGAGCTTCGCGTCCCGGGCCATGACACCGTCAGCGTGGCGCCCTTACCCGGGCCTTCGCTTTCGGCCGTGATCCGTGCGTTGGACAGCTCGACGAGTCGCCGGACGATGTACAAGCCCAAACCGGTGCCCGGCGTCGAGCGGCGCAATTCGTCACCGAGCCGATAGAATTTCTCGAAAATCATCGCGGCGTCCTCGGGCGGGAAGCCCAGGCCATCGTCCGCGACGGAGAACTGCACCCGCGATCCAGCCCGCGCGGCGTGCAGCCGGATGGCGTTGCCGTGGCCGGCGATGCAGGCTTTCACGGCGTTGTCGAGCAAATTCCGCAATACGGTCTCGAGCGTGGTGCGGTCGGCTTCGATGCGCAGATCTGCCGGTACGTCGATCTGTATCTCGATATTATTGTGCCGGGCGCGATCGGCGAATTCTTCGACGCACGATTCGGCTACGCCGCGCAATTGCAGATCTTCAGGCGCGAGCTCCATACGGCCTTCCTCGACACGCGTCGTGTCGAGCAGGTTATCGACCATGCGCAGCAGCCGCTCGCCATCGTCGAGCAGCCGGCGTCCTAAGCGTTGGGTATCGGGATCGCTGACGCGTAGCAGCAGCGTCTCGGTCGACAGCCGCATGCTCGCAAGCGGACTCTTGAACTCGTGTGACACGGCGGCGAGAAAGTTCTGCTGCCGTGCGCGCAGCTCCGCATCGTGGCGGATCGTGCGTGTCAGGACCGTCAGACCGCCCAGCAACACCAGCAGAAAAAAGCCACCTTCCCAGATGACGCGATTGATACGCGACGAGGTTTCGTTATCGAGCACCGCAGCCACATCCGCGTTGACACTGGCCGTGTTCGTCTCGGCTGAGATATCCAGATGTGGCAGCAGCGCCTCCCAGGTTTCCGCGTCGTTGGCGTAAAAGGCGGTCACGACCAGCGCGTCGGCTTCGTACAGCTCGACGAACTGGTCGTGCACGTTACGGGTGTAGGTGATGTCAGCCGTGATCCACCATGCAACCTGCGCGATCGAGATCAGCAGCAG
>SMWC01000028.1 GCA_004357505.1 Gammaproteobacteria bacterium
CATGATGCCGAGAATGGCATCTCGCGGTAATGCTTCTAAGGTTTCGAACACGTCAGTTCTCGAATAAGAAAACGGCTCCAGAGACTCCGAGAGCCGTGGCCCGGCACGAAAGATACAGCAGTATGTAACGTTAGGTAAGGCCGTCGCGCTACCTGCTCAGCCGATCAGCGAGATACCGAATAACCGCTGCAGGATAAGAATCAGGCACATCCCGGTGAATACGACAAAGCTCAGCCAGCCGAACCAGATCGCGAAAGTCGATGGATAAAACATCTTGTCGTCTCTCGGAATCACAGTAAGACAATAATAAAGATTCAAGAAGAAAATAACCGGCGCGACAAAATAGGCGAGTGCCGATGCAACCAGTACCAGGAATACCGGTCTCGGCAACCCGGCGATGATGGCGACCGAGGCTATCAGTGAGAACAACATACTGATCCGGTAGATGTTGTACTCGGAGTACCAGCGGCGCTCATGTTCTTCGCCGAGATCTTCTCGAGCAATTCCGGGTAGAGCGGCCGTACGGCGGAATAAGTTTCTGCTGCACGCGCCCACGACGCGGGGCCAGCCGTCGAAATAGTTGAATGCGGTCGAGAAAGTTGCCGCCAGTGCGCCGACCAGAAAGATGATCATGGCGCTGGGTCCGATGCTGTCGGTGAAGATTCTCGCAATCTCCCCAATGACGGCGTTACCCGCAACGTCACTGGGATACATCAGCACGGCTGCGAGCAACAAAAAGATACTCGCAAGAATAAACGAGATCACGTGGCCCGCACGGAAATCCCATAGCCCGATCTTGAACCAGCGGCGACAGTACTCCCGCGCGTGGTCGGGTAACCGCAGCGTATCGACGCTCAAATCTTTCTTGCCGTCGGCGAACGGATCGTGCGGCTTGGCCAGGCCGCGCGCCTCAAGCTGCCCCCTGATCCGACCCATGCCGACTTTTTTTGCTTTGCCCCACTCGGAAGCTTGCAGCGAGACGTCGATACCCGTCGGCAGTAAGCCGAGGAAAGATGCGATGATCAACCACGAACCTTCGGGGGCGTCGAGCTGGAAGAAGTGCACGAACTCAGCAACGGGTGCCGGTCGGACGAAATAGACCCCTATCATGCAGATAATCAGCATTCCTGCGGCAATTTTCGTCACGACCTCGACAGCCGCGTAGTTGCCGCGGAGGATGATCGTGACCGAGAGTACGCCGAGAAACAAGCCGTACACGGCCAACTCCATATCATCTTCGACACCGGGAATATCGATGCCGAGATATTGATGGAAGAAGTAGAAGATGACCGCAGCCGCGGCGATCAAGCGCCCCGCCTGGCCGACGGCCGACTGGATGATCGTCGTGACAAGCACATACCATACTGGGAGCTTCTTCCAGGCCGTAGAATACGCATCCAGCATGCTGCGCCCGGTGGCATTGGTGAAGCGGAACGCCATCTCGAAGCCGTAATATTTGAAAATGTAGGCGACGGGAAGGCACCACAGCAGCGCGTATTCGTAACGACCGCCCGCGACGGGCGCGGTAATCAAATGGCTCGTACCGATACCCGTCATCATCAGGATCATGCCGGGACCAAAGTGACCGAACAGGCTCCCCGGCGCCATTGACGGCAATTCCAGCTCGTCCAGCTCGTCTTCGCGCAGTTCGGTTGTTGTTGCTTCGCTCATCACGGCTCGCACTCTCCCACAAGACTGCGCCTTTATAGCGGGAAGCGGTGGTGGTATCAAACGAGCAGCCGGCCGTGAACGCGTTAGAATCATCAGATTGGACGACCGGAGTGATGTATGAGAGCAGTCGAGATGACGGGAGTCGGCGGACCCGAAGTCCTCAAAGTGGCGGACGTAGCCAAGCCTAAGCCCGGCCACGGGCAGGTGCTTATTCAGGTTGCCGCGACGTCGGTAAATCGAGCCGACATCATCCAGCGGCAAGGAAACTATCCGCCACCGAAGGGAGATTCTGAGATTCTGGGCCTGGAGGTAGCCGGCGTGGTCGAGAAGCTCGGCCCAGGGGTGGACGGCTGTGACCCTGGAGAACGGGTCATGAGCCTGGTCGGTGGAGGTGGGTATGCGGAGTACGCATTAGCCTATGCGAGCCATCTGATCCGGATACCGGACTGCTTAAGCTTTGAACAAGCGGCGTGTGTGGCGGAGACCTATATCACCGCTCACTTAAATATTTTCAATGTGGGCCGTCTGACCGACGGCGAAGTGGTATTGCTGCACGGCGGTGGTGGTGGCGTCAACACGGCCGGAATCCAACTTTGTAAGCAACTCGTTCCTGCGAGCCGCGTTCTCGTCACCGCGTCGACAGGAAAGCTCGAGCGGGTGGCAGAGCTTGGTGTCGACCTCGTCATCGACTATCAAAACGAGAAATTTGACGAGGCAGTCCGCAACGATACTAACCAACACGGCGCGGATGTCATCCTCGACCATATCGGTAGCGCTTATCTGACCGCCAATCTCAATGCGTTGGCCGTGGCCGGCCGACTCGTCATCATCGGCGTCATGAGTGGCGCCGAGGCTGAGATCAACCTCGCCCGGCTGATGGTCAAGCGCCAGCAAGTGAACGGGTCGGTACTGCGATCCCGTCCCGTCGACGAGAAGGCTGCGATCACGGCACGGTTCACTGCAGAGGTGTTGCCGCTGTTCGCTGCCGGCACGATCGAACCATTGATCCACGCGGTATTGCCTCTTGAAGATGTGGCGGAGGCTCATCGCACGATGGAAGCCAGCGCACATTTCGGCAAGATTGTCCTGTCGCTAGCGTAGTGTTCGCATCCGGAGGAGGTAACTGAGATCAGCGTGCAGTAGACCCACCTTGACCTAACGCAATCGTCAGAATAGGGTGTGTCCCGCGCACGAGCCTGTGCGATGACTTCAGGCAGGACACGGAATCAAGACCAACGAGACTTTATCGCTCGGCGAATTCGTTTCGCTCATGGCTATGCTGACCTCCCTGGTCGCGCTATCCATCGATGCGATGCTCCCTGCCCTGTCGAATATCGGCGCCGATCTCGGCGTGCAGCGCGAGAATGGCACTCAACTGATTGTCTCGGCGTTGTTTGTCGGCTTCGCAGTGGGCCAGCTCGTCTACGGCCCCGTCTCCGACAGCATCGGCCGCAAAACTCCGATCTACGTGGGCCTCGGTCTGTTCATGCTCGGCTCCATCCTCTCGATGATCGCCTGGAGCTTCCCCGTCATGCTGGCCGGCCGCGTCTTGCAGGGTTTTGGTGCGGCTGCCCCCCGCATCGTCACGATCGCGCTGATTCGAGATAAGTACGAGGGACGCGCGATGGCCCGGATCATGTCCTTCGTGATGGCGGTATTTATCCTCGTGCCGATGATCGCGCCGGCGTTGGGACAAGCCGTTCTTCTGGTCGCGAATTGGCGCATGATATTTGCTCTCCTGTTGACGCTGTCGCTAATCGCGGTCATCTGGTTCAGCATCCGCCAGCCAGAAACCTTGTTACCGAGTCAACGCACGAAGTTTTCTCTGCGACGAATCGCTGCGACCGTCGGCGAGGTACTTCGCGATCGCTGCGCACTCGGCTACACAATCGCGTCGGGGTTGGTCTTCGGCGCCTTCCTCGGTTATCTGAACTCTGCCCAGCAGATCTTTCAGTCGCAGTTCTCGCTGGGCACGCAATTCCCTCTCTACTTCGGAGCACTCGCGCTAACGCTCGGTTGTGCATCGATTTTCAATGCGCAGCTGGTGATGCGCTATGGGATGCGGCTATTGTCATGGCGAGCTCTGCAAACGATGATCGTCGTCTCGACCGGATTCCTGGTCTTCGCCTGGACCGCCGAAGGAGTTCCCCCGTTATGGACCTTCATGGTCTGGGGTTCGATGACGTTTTTCTGCTTGGGTATCGTGTTCGGCAACTTCAACGCCATGGCCATCGAGTCGCTCGGCCATATCGCGGGCGTCGCAGCCGCCGTCATCGGCTCACTCGCAACAACGATGTCGCTACTACTAGGTCTGCTTATTGGCCAGGCTTACGACGGCACCGTTCTACCTCTGGTTGGCGGATTCGCAATACTCGGAATGACCTCTCTCCTGACGATGCACCTGACCGATCGAGGCGTCCAGAGGCCATAGAAGCCGCCGCGACACGCTCGGAGCCGAACCGGTTTAGCCCAAGTATCGGCGCCCGTGCCGGAGACCACGACCAGTCCGCTAGAGATGCTAGGCTAGGCTGAGTCGTTCGAGCAACGGCGTCAAGATTTTGAAGGATGGGCATCCGATCCGCACAGTAACAGGTGGTCGACCGTGACTGAGATAAAATCGGCGTCGATGCGTAGCGCTTATCGGCTCGGTGAAGATTTCAAGCTCGACACGATGGACATCGTGGTTGCGGTGTTGCTCGGTGTAATTCAGGCCGTAATCGAAATCGTTGGACTCCTCGGCTTCCTTGAGCGCGCGGTATGGGCGACGGGTCCCATCGGCTTCGTGATCTACGCGTTCTATAACGGCACCACGTGGATTCTGTTCTATGCGGGGGTGTACCTGCGCAAACGTGCAATGGTCGTCATCCTCGCTGTCGGCGTCACTGCACTCGTGCGCTGGTTCGCCGGCGATCCTGACGGCCCGGTGCTGATGTTCTACGGCCTGTTCCCGGCTACCTGCGGTGCGACCATGATTGCGCTGCTGCGCTGGCGAGGCGGCCAGTTGTTGTTTGCACTGGCGGTGGCGGTGACGGCCGTTGCCAATCAATGCGCAATGTTCATCGGCCAAGGTGGATTCCAACTGGTCAACGGTACGACATGGGCTTTGATTTCGATGTCTGTCGCCGCACTCGGCGGCTTGCTCTGGGGCGTGCTCGCCTGGCACCTGGGACGCGCACTCGAGAATGCCGGGGTGCCGTCGCTCGACAGACCACCGGCCCTGGGCGGCGGTCGGGGCGAGCACGCATGAACCTAGCCCAAAGTCCGCACCAGGCGGTCGCTGCACTGATCTCAATTGCCTGACGTGGCGGACGAACCCGCCCTCGTCGTCGAAGACTATAGTTTCTGGTTCAAGCCCGCGCCAGGTCGTCCAGAAGCCCCCCCTGCCCTCGTCGACGTTTCGTTCGAGATCCAAACCGGATCATTCGTACTCATTCTGGGTCGCAGCGGCTCGGGAAAGAGCACGCTCGCCCTGAATCTCGTCGGAATTTACCCCGATTACTTCGGCGGACGGAATCAGGGACGGATGTTGATCAAACACCCCGACCGTGGACTGATCAATCGCCGCGAACTCGAGGCAGCCGACCGGTTCAGATTGATCAACATGCTGTTTCAGAATCCGGAAGATCAGATCGTAGCCCTGACGGTCGAGGAGGAAGTCGGGTTTGCGCTTGAGAATTATCGATTTGCACCGCCCGAGATCCACCGCCGCATCGACTACGCACTCGACCTCGTTGGGCTCGACGGCTTCCGGCGACGCGAGACACTCCATTTGTCAGGGGGCGAAAAGCAACGGGTCGCGCTCGCATCGATGCTCGCGCTTGAGCCTTCGATCCTGATCCTCGACGAGCCGACCTCGAACCTCGATCCGGCCGGAACCGCCGACGTGCTGGGCACGATTGATCGGGTGCGCGAAAAAATCGGCCTGACGGTGATGGTTATCGAACACGAGGTCGACGAGGTATTCAGCCGGGTCGATACTGTGCTGCTCGTAGAGGATCATCGGGTCATGGGCCCGTTTACACCGCACGAGTTCATGGACGAGCGTGGAATTTTCGTCCGCGACGACATGGGCCTGTGGATCCCCCAGGCCTCGGAAATCGGATTGGAACTCCAGGCCCTCGGAATCGATCTTCGGGGTAGTGTTCCGCTCAATGGCACCGAGCTCGTCGAGGCGCTCGAAACCCTGAATGCCGGCTTCCCGCTCGCGTCCGCGCCGGCCACGGGCGACGTCGATCCAGACCCACCGGCAGCTCGCAATGAATCGCGTACCACCGTCATCGACGTCCAAGACGTCTCCTTCGCATACGGGGATCGTCAGGTCTTGACCGGCATCAGCTTAGCCATACACCGCAACGAGCTACTCGCCATCGTCGGCCAGAACGGCTCGGGCAAATCAACGCTGGCGATCTTATTCAACGGCATCGCCAAGCCGGATTCGGGCGTCGTGCTCGTCGACGGCATCCCCACCAGTGACTATGACTTTGCCCATCTCGTCAAACGGGTCGCGTACATCTTCCAGGTTCCGGAAAAGCAGTTCGTCTGCCGCACGGTCTACGACGAGATCGCCCACGGGCTGCGGTCCTTAGGGTTGAGCGAGACAGACGTGGATGAGCGCACCCTCGCGTTCCTTGAGACCGTGCGGCTGCTCGATCGCCGTGACGCGAGCCCATATGTCTTAAGTCACGGACAGAAACGGCGCCTGTCGGTGGCCGCGATGGTGATCGGTAATCCCGAGGTTGTGGTCCTCGACGAGCCGACGTTCGGCCAAGACTACCACCAGGCCCAGAACCTCATGCAGCTTCTCCGGGCGCTGGCCGACGATGGTGCCGCGGTCGTGTTCATCACCCACGACATGCGGTTGGTCGCCGAGTACGCCGACCGGACCGCGGTGCTTAGCGACGGTGAGATCGTCTTCGACGGGACGCCGTCCCGATTATTTGCTGACAAGGAGATCCTGGCACGGACCCGGCTGAAGCCGCCAGCAGTGCATGAGATCGCCGACAGGCTATTCGGGGAGCCGGTTCTGACAACCCCCGCACTATCGCAACGGATCCAGGAGGTCATCGGTGACCGACTTCGAACTATCCTATAAGCAGGGCAACTCCCTTTTCCATCGGATGACGCCGTTTTCAAAGCTGTTGTTCGTATTGAGCGTGTCGTTCGTGGCGATCTTCAACACCAACCTTTACGTCGGCGCGGGCTTGTTCGTATTCTGCTTCCTGTTCGCCACCTTCCTCACCGGGGTTCCGCTCAGGCAGTACTGGGCGCTCGGCAAGATCATCCTGCCGTTTATCCTGATCCTGGCTGTCGTATTCCCATTTTTTTATGGCGGTCAGGCTACGGTGGGTTCGGACACGATCGCGATCCGCACGCCGGTCAAGGATTTGACCTGGGCTGCTCTGGGCTTCGGCGCACTTCTAGCCTTAAGGTTCCTGGCGTTAGGCATGGCCGGCCTAGCGTTCGCCTTCACGACTCATCCGACGGATCTGGTGCAGGACCTGTCCAAGCGAGGCTGGGACTATCGGCTCGTCCACGCACCGGTACTGGGTCTGATCCTGTTCCCGTCATTTCTGCAGCTGGGTCGTGAGATCTCAATCACGCAGCGTATCCGCGATCTCGGGCAGGACACGAACTGGTTCAAGCGGAAGTGGATACGCATGAAGCACCTGGCCTTCGCGATGCTCGTGCTAGGCTTGCGCAACGGTCAGACCCAAGCAATGGCGCTCGACATTCGCGGTTACGGTGCGTACAAGACGCGAACCTTCATGCGCGAGCTGCCAAGCCACCGGGGCGGCGAGATCTTCGCTTGGGTATTCTTCGTCCTGTCGGTGGTCTACTTGGTCATCCAGTTTAACCCGGCCACGATGCAGTGGAATATGGAGTTCTGACGGCTTAGGTCGAGTTGGCGGAACTTTTTTTTCAAAAACCGTCTTAGTTGGCCTGTAGGTCTTGCAGCGAACCGCTCCCTTGCGGAGCGTAGAATGTGGCAACTTCTCCGCTGGGCAGAAGCGCGTGGGTCACTCGAAGCATTGTCGCACCGTTCCGGCCCGGGTTACCCTTCAGCGTAAGCCGGTCTCCGGGGCTGATCATATCGCCGGTGACGCCGAAGCGGCGCATCATGTTGTTGGCGGGAAGCTCGGCAATCCATTCCGTCTCGTTACCCTGTTCGTCCGCCATCGTATAGATCAGCCGGCCGTGGGGATTGGCGGCGGTGAACGACACTGCTGTCACGTCGCTGTGGACAATCGCCACACCCATATCGAAGTAGTACCCTGGGTTGTGGTGGGCGGAAACGGAGATCCCGGCTATCGATGCCAGGACCATCGACGGTATCAACATTCCGAGCTTTTTCATCACTTGTCCCTCACTCGATACCCCAGAACTCGGGATTGCCCCGATCATTCCGCATCTCCCCGCCCGGCGTATAGTCCCAACCCGTGCACGAAATAGCGCTCCTCGTCAGGACTGAAGGCGTTATCTTCCGGCTGAGCCGCGACGTTCGAGGCGGATCTCGAGGGGTTAATAGCGTTGTTGCCGAACCCCGCGAATCTAGAGTACGATTTCGGCATACCTTTCAGGATAAGACCTTAATGAACCCTGTTGGAAGAATCGGCCTAATCGTTACAGTAACAGCAGTAGCCATTCACTTTACCGGTGTTGCCTATGCTCAGGCTGATTTCGAGGGGATCTGGAATCCGCAACATCCGCCCCGTATGGGCCAGCCGGACCCCGCTTCGGTCAGGCTGACGCCCGAGGGGCAAGCGGAATATGAGAGTTACGGTCCGGACAAAGACCCAACGTTGAGGTGCCTGATGCCGGGCATTCCCCTCGGGCTAGTCGATCCTTATCCGCTCGAGATCGTTCAACAGGATCACCAGATTCTGCTTCTGTATGAGCATTTTCACCAGGTTCGCCGTATCTTTATGGACGGCCGTGAGGCGCCCGACCACTGGCTACCGTCAATCGGCGGTTACTCCACGGGTCACTGGGAAGGCGAAACGCTAGTGGTCCGTACTACTCTAATGTCGCCTGACAACTACACATGGACGAACGGTTTCCCATACTCGGGGGATGAGGACGCCTACGTAATCGAGCGTTATCGCCGGGATGGGGACGAGTTGACGTTCACGGGCGAGGTACACGATCCGAGATACTACGAAGAACCCTACGTCGTTAATGGTCGCTGGAATTTCGCACCAGACGGCGAGATCTGGGAGTATGAGTGTATTCCAGAATTCGGCGGTATACAGTGAACACGGCGTAGATTAATTGATCAGAAAGCCTAGATACCTATTGCTATTCACTACGCTGATGCTGTTCATTGGGTTTTCAGCGACAGCGCATCACAATGGGGCCACGTATTTCGATATCTCTACCGAGCTTGAGCACAGTGACGCCACGGTCGTCTCGTATGATCTTGTCAATCCGCATGGCAGGCTGGTGTATGTGTTCATGGACGACGAGGGCAATGAGGTAGAGTGGCGTGCGGAGCTGCCGAGCGCCAATAATGCCCGTCGCAGAGGGTTGGGTGGGGACTTATTCCGACCGGGAGATAGGTTAACTGCTCTTACCGGTTCGCCGAGCCGAAGCGGGGCTAACTTCATGCGACTGACGCGCGTCTTGTTCGCCAACGGCGACGTCGCGCAGATTACTGGCCGCAATGCCGGGGTCGTACGGGCCGGAACAGAATAGACCACCGACGCCGGGAGCGCTATTCGTCGCAAGACCGGCACTATAGTCAGCTGGTTATGGAAATCAGATTCGCAGCTGTTCGCATCACGTTGCTGATAACCTTGCTCGCCACAGTTTCTGCGGAGTTTGCTACGGCCCAGGTGCCGGATAGTAGCGAAGCAGAAGTCGGATTGACGCGCATTGAATGCGCAGGCGATGACAGCACCTACACGTTTCGATTCCGAGGGGCGATTATCGATACTGGAACGGTAGATGCTTCCTATGAGGTCATTTTGACCGCCGCACACGGACTGCCATCCGATGTAGACGTGCTACGGCGAAGATGTCGTGTGGTGGGGGCGGAGGACGACCGATACCGAATCGAGAGCGTCTGGCGCCCAACTTCTCAGGGCCGCGGTTCGGTAGATGATTGGGCCGTCCTACTCACGGAGCGGCGCTTCAGAGGTCACGTGAAACGAGTGCGTACGCTTGCGACCGACAATGCCGCCCGACAACAGATGGCTGGGAACGAGATGCCTGTGAGATTACCGTTACGCTTCACCGGCGGCGAGCGAGCGTGCAGCCTCACTCAGCCCGGATCATTGGGCGTGAATCTTGCAGCGGAACTTTTTGGGCATACGTGCCGGGCTTGGTTCGGTCATTCAGGTTCGCCGATTCTGACTACGGTTGAGGGCGAGGTGTACGTTCTCGGGATTCATCTAGGTAGTTTGTGGATAGTTGAAAACCACGCATCGCTCGAGATAGGCCGTTACCTGGATGTCATGATAATCAAGACAATTCACGCTGCCACTGCGCGGCAGCGAGAGTGAAGCACTTTAATACCGAACTCCGCTAAACAACCGCCTGCTATGGGTTAATCAGTCTAAGCAATGCGCATCTCAACATAGGCTCCAGATTCTAGTTGCCCGCCAACAGGCTCCGGTATACTGTATACCAGAATACAAATAACATAATCTAGAAACATGGCTGCAGCCCAGATCAACCTTCGTCCTGTCGATACCAGTGTCGGGTTAAAAGACAAGGTCTACCTAGCGCTCAAGAGCGCCATCACTGCGATGGATATCTATAGCGGTAATCAGGCGCCGAAGCTGGACGAGCGCCGTCTGGCCGAGGATCTCGGTGTCAGCCGCACACCAATCCGCGAAGCCTTGTCGCGACTGGCGCAAGAAGGCCTGGTGGAGATAATTCCACGCAGGGGCACGTTCGTGGCCCGCAAGAGCAAGCAAGAGATTCTCGAAATAATTTCGGTCTGGGCAGCGCTGGAAAGCATGGCAGCCAGACTGGCGACTGAGGTGGCAACCGACGAGGAAATTGGCCAGTTACGCAGACTGTTCGTCACGTTCGAAGGACCGAACCGGCCGCAGGCCCGGATCGATGAGTACTCGGATACCAATATTCAGTTTCATCAGCGCATCATCGCGCTGAGCAAGAGTGAATTGCTGAAGAAAATGGCGGACTCGTTGTTCGTGCACATGCGCGCGATCCGCGCACAGACCATTACGGAGCGTGATCGGGCCGACCGCTCCATTATCGACCACCTGCACATTATCGAAGCCATAGAAGCCAGGAACACGGAGCTAGCCGAACGGTTGGTCCGCGAGCACTCCTTCGGCCTAGCTGAACACATCAACAACTACGTCGATTACCTGGATTAAGAACTAATAATTACGGCCTAGGCGACAACTCACTCAATAGACATCAAGAGGGGCAATCCCATGGCAAGCGTTCCTGCACGACCAGGACAATCCACCACCGCAGAAGACACTCTCGCCCGGAAAAGTCGGGACGAGAACATCGTCTCCGGTGGCCATCTCGTTGCTGCAGCCCTGAAGAACGAGGGCGTCGATACGATCTTTACGCTTTGCGGCGGTCATATCATCGATATCTACGATGGCTGCATCGATAACGACATTCGCATTATCGACGTGCGCCACGAGCAAACTGCCGCCCACGCGGCCGACGGCTATGCGCGCCAGACCGGTGGGCTGGGCTGCGTCGTCACGACGGCGGGTCC
>SMWC01000029.1 GCA_004357505.1 Gammaproteobacteria bacterium
ATGTCGTCGGGACCGACTTCCACGCTTCGGTAGTCGCGACCACGACCGATCGCGAGCGCTGCGGTGTAAGTCACCGCACCGGGCAAACGCCAAGTGGGCACCAAACGCTTGACGTACTTAACAACGAAATTGGTTAACACGCGCTTTAGGCCGGGAAGATGATCACCGAGTTGCGATACGACGACGAGTTCAAGTGCGGTTTTCTCGATCACCTTCGCTACGGTCGCGGCGAAATTTTCAAGCACAATGATTGCGCTCGCACCGCTATCGGTCAGTTGATGCTCGAGTTCTCTGGGTGTGTAGAGCGGATTGACATTAACCACGACGAGCCCAGCCCGCAGGATTCCGAATACGGCGACTGGATACTGCAGAACATTCGGCATCATGACGGCGACCCGGTCACCGCGCTGCAGCGACGGAATCGACTGCAGGTACGCGGCAAAGTCTCGGCTTGATCGATCGATAGCCGAATAACTCATCTGTGTGCCAAGATTCGAGAACGCCGGTAGCTTTGCGAAGCGCGCAAAATTTGCCTCGAGGAGCCCGGTCAGGGAAACGTATTGGTCAGGATCGATATCGGCCGGCACGCCTGGCGGATAAGCGTCTAACCAGGGCCTATTCATGATGCAACGAAGTCGACGAGACTCAGAGCATCCCCATGAGCACCGCCCACACGTTCTCGAGCATGACATCATTCCCACGGGCGTTGGGATGGATGCGGTCGGACTGCATGAGTTCAGCGTTCAAAGCGACGTCTTTCATCAGGAAGGCTACGAGTGAAATATTGAACTCGTCTGCCAAATCCGGATAGATGTTAGCCAACGCCTCCGTGTACATGGGACCATAGTTCGGAGGAATCTGAATACCGGTCAGAACCACTGCCGCACCTTGACTCTGTGTCAGTTCGATCATCGCAGCTAAGTTGGCACGCAGACTGCTGACAGGCTGTCCGAGCAACCCATCGTTACCGCCGAGCTCGATAATCACGATCGTAGGTTGATGAAGTTCCAGTATCTGCGGCAACCTGGCCAAACCACCGGAGGTCGTATCCCCCGAGATACTGGCATTGATCACCTCATATCCGTAACCTTCCGTCTTGAGGCGATCCTCCAACTTGGACACCCAGGACTGCTCGATACGCATTCCATGGCCATTGCTCAGAGAGTCGCCGACCACGACGATGGTCTGCCCCGCAGACCAGACGGACGTGGCCCCGATGAATGCAAACAGAGCTGTCATCAGCATTCCGACGAGAGAGCGGCTTGGAAGTACGCCTTTGACTAACATGACTGATACAGATTTCTTGCTGACGGCCCGTGCGTTGACCAAAAAGGTTACCAGCCCGGAGGGGGAGTTGACCATCCTCGACGATGTCAGCCTCGTCGTAAGGCGGGGCGAGACAGCCGCGGTGGTAGGCCCGTCCGGCGCCGGGAAATCGACCCTATTGGCGCTGCTGGCAGGCCTCGACGAACCCACGACCGGCCAGGTCTGGCTCGGCGATGAAGAGCTGACGGCCCTGGACGAGGACGGCCGAGCGGGCCTGCGCAATCGCAAGGTCGGGTTCATTTTCCAATCCTTTCATCTGCTGCCATCGCTGACGGCGCTCGAGAACGTGCTGTTGCCACTAGAACTAAGCGGCGTGGATCATGAGAAAGAGCGAGCCCACAAGGCGCTGAGCCGGGTCGGTCTCGACAGCCGCCTGAACCACTATCCGCGACAGCTGTCTGGCGGTGAGAAACAGCGGGTCGCCATCGCCCGAGCTTTCGTGACGGAGCCGTCACTGTTATTCGCAGACGAGCCCACCGGCAATCTTGATAACAAGACCGGCGAGCGGATCATGAATTTGCTGTTCGAACTCAACGCCGCTGCTGAAACCACGCTCGTCCTCGTTACCCATGAAGTTGCCGCAGCAAACCGGTGCCACCGCGTGTTTGAGCTTGAGGCCGGCCGCCTCCTAAACTCTGGCAGTTAAGCCGCGGAACCAGCATCAGGCCAGGCGCCGCAGCTTACCACCGGCGAGGTAGTCCTTCACGTTCTCCGCCACCTGATCCAAGGTTCGCTGCCTGGATTCCTTGGCAGACCAGGCAATGTGCGGCGTCAAAATAAGGTTGGGAATGTCCGCAGCCAGTAACAGCTCTTCATCGGTCGGCGGCTCCTCGGCCAGCACATCGATACCCGCTCCGGCGATCTCGCCACGCTTTAATGTCGCCACCAACGCCGCGCTATCGATCAGGGCGCCGCGCGCCGTATTGATCAGCAGCGCATCGGATTTCATTGAGGCCAGCTCCCGTTTACCAAGCAGATGGCGATTGGACTCGGTCAGCGGACAATGCAAGCTTAGAACGTCTGCCTGTTCGAGCAGCGATTCGAACGGGATACGTGGCTCTGCGTAGATTCCACCGTTACCCCCCGGACGGGTACAGATCAACACTTCCATACCGAATGCCCGACCCACATCCGCTACGCCTCTTCCGAGGGTGCCGTAGCCGACGATGCCAAGCGCCTTCCCGGTGAGTTCGCGGATAGGGTAATCGAACAGGGCGAAGGTATTGCTGCGCTGCCAGGCGCCGGCATTGACCATGGCCTGATAACCGTTGAGCTGTCGTGTCAGCGCCAGAATCAAGGCGAACACATGCTGGACAACAGCCGGAGTACAGTAATCACGTATGTTCGCGACTGCGACACCGCGCGCTCGTGCCGTTGCGACATCGACATTATCGCTACCGGTCGCCGCCAGAACGATGAGTTTCAATTGCCGATTCGCCTGCATGGTCTCAGCGTCGATTCTGGCCTTGTTGACGATGCCGATGTCCGCATCCTGCAGCCGCAGCGGAATCTCGTCCGCGGCGGAGTAATCGTAGTATTCAACCTGGACAAGTTCGTCCAACGGCGCAGTATCGACGCCGGGGCCAAGAGTCGCGTAATCGAGGAACGCTGCTTTTAACCGTTTCTTCACCGCGTAACACCTTACACTATGACCCCATGACGAAGCCCTCCACCGGCCGCCGGCTAGATGCCGCTACTCCGTTCTGGGAGCGTAAGACGCTCCAGGAAATGACACGCGCCGAATGGGAATCGCTATGCGACGGCTGCGGCCGTTGCTGCCTGCACAAACTCGAGGACGAGGACACCGGCCGGGTCTATTACACCGACGTCGCCTGCCGGCTCTTGGATCTGAATAGTTGTCGCTGTAGCAATTATCCTGAGCGGCTTAAACACGTTCCTGACTGCGTTGTCCTGAATCCTAAGAATCTGGCGGATCTCGCCTGGATGCCCGGGACCTGTGCCTACCGCCGTCTCGCCGAAGGCCGCGGTCTCGCGCAGTGGCATCCGCTGGTGTCCGGAACCAGCGAGAGTGTTCATCGCGCCGGTATTTCGATACGCGGTCGGGCGGTACCGGAGGCATCGATCGGCGCAGACGAAATCGAAGAACGTGTAATTCGCTGGTTAAAGCCGGTGCGCACCGAGCTGCGGAAACGGCGTCGCTAGCATACGAATCACAGAGTCAGCCGGTGTTTTGCATGCCGTGTGCGATGCCGTTGATGCTGACCATCAATGCCTGCAGCACCGCCTCGTCTGTCCGTCCGCCTAGACGCCAGCGTTTCAGCAAGTCTACCTGGAGCAGGCTCATCGGATCGACGTAGGGGTTACGCAAGCGAATCGCCCTGCGCAGCGTGCCCTCGTTCTCCAGCAGGGCAGTCTGCTTGCGCAAGCGCAGAATGATTTCGGTACAGCGCTCGTATTCAGCGCGAATGATCGGAAAAATTTCGTCGTGAAGCGGGCCCGCAAGCTCAGAGTAGCGCTCGGCAATCTCAATATCGGACTTGCCGAGCACGATCTCGACGTCGGTAATCAGCAATCGAAAGAATTGCCAGCGGTCGAGCATCTCTCGCAGAACATCCTCGCCGACCTTCTCGATCGCGTGCTGCAGACCGGAACCAACTCCGAACCAGCCCGGTAGCAGTAGTCGCGTTTGAGTCCAGGCGAACACCCAGGGAATCGCTCGTACGTCCTGGATATTCGACCCGTCCGAGCGGGATGCCGGTCGCGAACCGATTCCCAGCTTCTCGATAACGTCGATCGGGGTCGCATCACGGAAATACTCCCAGAACTCAGGCCGATCGTAGATCAGGTCCTTGTACACCTGTTGGCTGGCTGCCGCGATCGACTTCATGATCTCGCACCATCGCGGCTCAGAAGAATCCGGCACCGGTTCTTTCACCGTTGCCCAGAGCACGGCGCTGACAGTCTGTTCGAGAGTGCGCATCGCAATCGCCCGCAGACCGTACTTCGCATTGATCATCTCACCTTGCTCGGTCATTCGCAGGCGTCCAGCGACGGCGCCGGCCGGAGCCGCCATCACCGCTTCGTGGAGTCTCCCGCCACCACGGCTCACGGTACCGCCACGACCGTGAAAAATCGTTAGCTTCACATCGTTGCGCCGCATGATTTCCACGAGTTCCTGTTGCGCTTGGCGTAGCGTCCAGCGAGACGACGCCAGACCGCCATCCTTGTTGCTGTCGGAATACCCCACCATCACCATCTGCTGTGACTGTCGCCGCTCCAAGTGCGCTCGGTAGCTGTCATCAGCGAGCAGGCCTGCCATGATCGATGCAGCGTTTTGCAGATCTTCGACCGTCTCAAACAACGGCACGACATCCAGCGGCACTGCGCTGCCTTTCGGCCCGAGATCGCCCCACTTCGCCAGTAGCAGGACCGATAACACATCGTCGGGACCGTGAGTCATGCTGACGATGTAAGGGCCGATTGCCTGGGCGCCGTACTTGCGACGGCAGTGCGAGATAGCTTGGAAAACCGCGAGCGTGCGGCGTCCCTCCGATGAGAGCTTGCCGACGGGCGATTCACGCCGATTCAACGCCTCCTTCAAGCGTACCGTACGCTCCTCGGATGACCGGTTGAGCCAATTCTCTTCCTGCAGACCCTCACCCACGACGCGCCGGTGAACCAGCGCATTCTGCCGAATATCGAGCGTGGCGACATGAAAACCGAAGGTCTCGATTCGCCGTAAGAATCGATAGACCGCAAAAAGTCCAGCGTTTCGACCCTTGTTTACCCGCAGACTGTCGGCAACCAGCTCGATGTCCTGGAGGAACTCTTCAGACGACTCATAAGGGAAGGCCGTATCGTCGTAGGTCGCCTGCAAACGTGCGGCCACCAGTCGCAGAAAAACTCGATAGGGCATCTGCCGATGCCGAGTTGGAACCGAATGCGCCGCTTTCGGGAAGTGGCCCGCGTACAGCGCGCTGCGCGTGCCGATTTCTTTATTAAATTCGGCGCGGCTCTGACTCTGGCTTAACTGTGTCGCCAGCGTCAAACACTCGTTGTAGTACAAGTCGAGAATCAGCGCTCTCTGACGCGACAGTGACTCACGAATACTCTTTGCCGTAACATTCGGGTTACCGTCCATGTCACCTCCGACCCAGGACGCAAACCGGATTAAAGTGGGCGGACGAATACGATTACCATGCTCTGGGAAGACGGTCGCGAACGCGTCCCCAAGGCCTTCATAGAACGGTGGAATCATTCGGTATAAAATATTGGTCAAGAAAAACAGAACGTGCTCTGCTTCATCACCGACGCGCATCGGCGTCTCGGGATGTTCCTCAGTCTGCCACCCTGTCGTCATCTCCATGCGAATGCGTCCCAACGTGGCTTGCTCTTCCTGGGGCGTCATGTAGGGATCGAGCATCTCGATCAGATGTCGCGTGATATTCTGGTCTTTCCTCAACAGTGTTCGTCGCGTTGCTTCCGTCGGATGCGCGGTGAACACCGGTTCGACTGACAGCGTGCTCAGCACCCTCTCTATCGATTGTGCATCGATGCCTGCCGCTTTAAGTCTGCGAAAGGTATCGGTGAAACTGAGAGGTTGTGGCTTGTCCGCATCCCGCAGGTAAGCCCGGCGTCTGCGAATTCGGTGCACCCGCTCCGCCGTATTGACCATCTGAAAATACGTGGAAAAAGCACGAATAAAATCCCGCGCAGTGCTCGGTGTCAGCGCGGCCAGCAATGCTCTGAGTTCTTTGAGCGCGCGAGCGTCACCCTCACGATGCGCGATAGCCGCCCGGCGAGCTGCTTCAACGAGATCGAAGAGTGCCTCCCCGCCTTGATCCTTGACCAGATCGCCGACGAGCTCACCCAGGCGATGGACGTCGTCGCGCAATGCCTGGTCCTTCTCGGCGAAGAAGATTTCAGCGCGGGGGATAGACTCTGATGAAGAAATGGACATGAGACGGACACTTCGGCCGAGTCGGATTGTACCCCAGTCGGAATTCGGCTACCCGACGGCTGATGGTCCAATCAGGCTAGTCTGCTGAACCACCATCACCGATAGCCGCGGGCCTGCAATTCGAACAGCTTCGCATACCGACCTTGTAGCGCCACAAGCTCCTCGTGGCTGCCGCGTTCGACAATCTCACCCTGGTCCATGACGACGATCAGATCGGCGCGCCGTACCGTCGCAAAGCGATGCGAGATCAGAATCGCAATCTTATCTTCCGTCAGAGAACGAAAATGCTCGAATATTTCCGCCTCGGTCTCCGCATCCATCGACGCGGTCGGCTCATCGAGGACCAGTATTTTCGCCGCACTGCGCATGAACGCTCGAGCCAACGCGATCCTCTGCCATTGCCCGGCGGACAATTCCTGACCACTGTGAAACCAACGTCCGAGCTGGGTGTTATAGCGTTGCGGAAGTCTCTCGATAAACTCGGCGGCCTGGCCCATGTCAGCGGCTTCGGCCCAGCGTTGCTCGTTCCACAAGTTGGTGGCATCGCCGACGCCGATGTTCTCGCCGACTTGCAACTGATAGCGATTAAAGTCCTGGAAGATCACGCCGATGGAACTGCGCAGCGCTGCCTGATCCCACTGCGCCAGATCCAGACCCTGATAACGGATCTGGCCATGATCAGGCTCGTAGAGCCCGGCGAGTAGCTTAATCAACGTTGTTTTGCCGGAACCGTTGCGACCGACGATGCCGATGCTCTGCCCGGGTTTTATCCCCAGACTAATGTTACGCAAGGCTGGATGGCTGGCTCCAGGGTAGGTAAAGCTCACGTCCTCGAAGACCAAGCCCGCAGCGTAGTCGGTACCCGTCAGCGTGGCGCCGTGCCTGGCCGGAATCGGCTGTTCGAGGTAATCGTAAAGATTGGACAGATAGAGATTGTCTTCGTACATACCACCGATGCCACTCAACATCGAGGATACGGATGACTGCCCCTGCTTGAATACCAGCAGATACATCGCCATCTGGCCAAGTGTGATTGCACCTTGAATCGTCGATACCGCAATCCACGCATAGGCACAATAGAATGCAAGGTTCGTCAGGAGCCCCAAGCCCAAGCCCCAGCCGTCACGGCGAATCGTGAGGTCTCGCTCCTCGTCGAAGAGCATTTTGAAGATTTTCCGGTAGCGCTTGAGCAGCTCTGGCCCGAGCTGAAATAGCTGTACCTCCTTCGCATGATCCTCGCGCGCGAGGACTGTTTCCAGATACATGAGCTTGCGCCGATCCGGCGATCGATGGCGGAAAATCCGGAAGCGTGAACTGGAGAAGTGGGTCTCTGCAACGAATGCCGGGATACCCGCGAGTATCAGTATGCCCACGGCCCATGGTGAAAATTGCAACAACAACACCGCGTAGCTGACGAGAGAGATACTGTGTTGAGCGAGTCCGAAGGTCCGGTTGACGAGGCTCAGCGGCCGGCTCGAGGCCTCCTGTCGTGCCCGGTTGAGTTTGTCGTAGAACTCGGAATCCTCGAATTGCGCGAGTTCGAGCGTCAGCGCTTTCTCCAGGATCAGAATATTAACGCGCTCGCTTAGAAGAACCCGCAGCAGAGTCTGACAGAATCCGATCCCGCGCTGGATCGCGGCGATAGCGGCCACGAGCGCGCCTTCGACGATCACATAGATCAGAACCGGCGTGTACGCCGGCTCGCCGCCGGACTGAGAAACCGCGATTGCGGCAACGACGGCGTCGATGATCAGCTTACCAACGTAAGCGACACCCGCAGGCAGTAGCCCGGCGGAGATCGTGAACGCGGCGAGGGCAATGGTCAAACCCTGGTGCGTACTCCACACGAGTTCCAGCGCTCGGCGGCTATATCGATAGACGCCCAGATAGCGCTCGAGCGCGATGGGGGGTGGCGAGGGTAGGCTGGTGCTCAATTGTGGGCGTCAGAAATTGGCGATGGCTCCGCAGGCATGGTATTAGGGTGCTAGGCCACAATCCAAGAAGCAATCTGTGCCCATTCTACCGGACTCTCACGGCGTCTTTGTTCTGCTGCTTACGCCGCTGGCGCTGTATCTATTTACGCGAGATCGGCTCCCCATGGAGGCTTCTGGCCTCGCGATCATCGTGATTCTCGTCGTAAGTTTTCAGCTGTTCCCGTACATGGTAAACGGTGAACGCCTCGCGCCGACCGCTTTTCTTGCCGGTTTCGGTAACGAGGCGCTGATCACGATCTGCGCACTGATGATCATGGGCAAGGGACTCGAAGCAACAGGTGCGCTGCAACCGCTGGCGATGTTTTTAGCCAAGGCCTGGACGGCCAGGCCCAAGCTGGCCAGTCTCGCGACACTGGGGATCGCCGCTATCTTAAGTGCCTTTCTCAACAACACCCCGGTCGTCATCATGCTCCTACCAATGCTGATCGGTGTGGCGGTACGAAATAAGTTCGCCCCTTCCTCGATCCTCATGCCGGTCGGCTTCGCTACGTTGATCGGCGGCATGGCCACGACGATTGGCACTTCTACCAATCTACTCATCGTCAGCATCGCGGCCGACCAGGGCCTGGAGCCTTTCGGGATGTTCGACTTCACGCTGCCGGTACTAATGGTCGGTGTTGTCGGCGTGCTGTATCTGTGGCTCGTCGCTCCGCGGCTGCTCCCCGAGCGGAAGCAACCCCTGTCGGATCGCTCACCGCGCGTCTTCAACGCGATGTTCCATATCAACGAGACCAGTGCGGCCTGCGGTTTGACGTTTGCCGAGGGTCTCGCACTGACCGGTAACGAGATGCGCGTGGATCGAATCGAGCGAGGCGATGGGCTGTCCGTCACGAAACTGCCATTGGTAAAAATTCTCGCCGGCGATCGCCTCGCCGTCAGAGATACACCGGACCGCCTGAAGCGGTTCGAGAAACAACTCGGCGCAACGCTGCACGGCGCCCTCGGCGCCGACGACGTCACCAGTGAAACACATGCCCTCAAGGACCTGCAACATCTCGCCGAGATCGTCGTGACACGCGGATCCTTATTGCATCGGGCAACCCTGGTGGGTACACGATTCGCCCGGCGCACGGGCCTGTTACCGCTCGCAGTGCACCGCGCCCGTGAGCCCGGCATCGAGGAGATCAGCGGCGACATTGGCACCACACGGCTGCGCGCTGGCGATGTGGTGCTGGTTCAAGGCGCCGATTCTCAACTCGAACAGTTGAAACGCTCGGGCACCGTACTGGTATTGGACGGCACTACCAATCTGCCGCGAACACACCGTGCTGACCGCGCGTTGGTCATCATGATCCTCGTCGTCCTGGCAGCCGCAATCGGCATTCTGCCGATTTCCGTAAGCGCCATCGTAGGCGTCGGCGCGATGCTCGCTACGCGCTGTCTGACCTGGAAAGATGCATCCGGCGCGCTGTCAGCTCAGGTAATCATGATTATCGTCGCGAGTCTGGCGCTCGGCCTCGCGATGACTGAAACCGGCGGCGCTGTGTATATCGCACAGGGGTTCGTCGAAGGCGCCAGGCTACTGCCCACGCCCTTCATATTGAGCATGCTGATGCTGGTGATGGCGATCCTCACCAACGTAGTCTCCAACGCCGCCGCGGGCATCATCGGCACCCCGATCGCGATCCAGATGGCACGGGAGCTGGGCGTGCCCGCTGAGCCGTTTGTCGTGGCCGTGATCTTCGGCGTCAACATGAGCTACGCCACACCGTTCGGGTACCAGACGAATCTGCTGCTGCTGTCGGCCGGCGGCTACAAGTTCTCAGACTTCATGCGCGCCGGGGTGCCGCTGACGGCCCTGATGTGGCTCGGATTTTCGATTGTATTGCCCATCATTTACGATCTCTGAGGCGTTTTGGCCGCGACGAACTTGACGCCTAAGCGCGCGCAAGGACATACTTTCGCCCCATGGACCGATCTGCGAACAGGCATTCCCGTACCAACCGCTGGTGGCGACGCTCTCCGGCGGAGAGGGTAGCGCGCACCTAGACCGACGAGTCCATCTCGATCAAGGTAAACCCACCTCCGCCCTTGCGGAGGTGGGTTTTTTTATTTCTACAGCTTGTGAGATTTAAGCGACGATGGAAGCACCGTTCGACATTGCAGCCGACTTGGATACCCCGGTCTCGGCGTATATCAAGCTTAAGGCGTTCAAGCCGCGGTTCCTGCTGGAAAGCGTCGAGGGAGGCGAACGCCTGGCGCGCTATTCGTTCCTTGGCTTCGGTACCGGGCTGACGCTGGAGTTAGGCCCGGACACACTGCGCATCAACGGTGAAACGGTACCGCGACCGCAGAGCGGCTCGGCCTGGCTCGACGTCATACGCGAAACGCTGGCCGCGAGCCCTGAGCTCAAGCCGACAATCGACGGCATTCCATTCGCCGGCGGCCTGGTCGGCGCTACCGGCTACGATGTCGTGCGTTACTTCGAGCGGCTGCCGAAAAATCAAACGGAGCTTGACGGACTCCCGCAGGCGACCTATGTCGCGCCCGAATCCGTATTGGTATTCGACCACCTGACCCGCCGCATCGCACTCCTACACTCGGGCACCGAGGCGAAACGCCAGGCGCTCAGAGACGAAGTGATCCAAGCCCTGCGCCACGGTATAGACACGGAAACGACTCGGGGTAGCTTTTCCAAGGCCGAGGCCAGCCTCAGCCGGGAGGAGTTCACCGCTGCGGTCGAGCGATGTAAATCTCATATCGCGGCCGGTGATATCTATCAGATCGTACTGTCGGTACGCTTCAGCGGTACCACTGATCTCGATCCGTTCCAGTGTTACCGCGCTTTGAGATTGCTGAATCCCTCGCCCTATATGTACTTTCTCGAGTTCGGAGATCTGTCGGTCGCCGGCTCTTCGCCCGAAGCCTTGGTACGTTTGCACGGACGTCATGCCTCGCTGAGCCCGATCGCCGGCACACGGCCCCGCGGCCGGACCAGTGAAGAGGATCTCGCGCTGGAGAAGGAGCTACTCGCCGACCCCAAGGAGAACGCGGAACACGTGATGCTCGTGGATCTCGCCCGCAACGACCTCGGGCGCGTCGCGTTGGCCGGCTCCGTGCATGTGGATCCGTACCGCACCATCGAACGCTATAGCCATGTCATGCACATCGTCAGCGGAGTGCTCGGCGAGATCGTCGCGGACAAGGATGCGCCGGACCTGTTCGCTGCAACGTTTCCCGCGGGTACGCTGGTCGGCGCGCCGAAGGTGCGGGCGATGGAGCTGATTACCGGCATGGAACCGGTGGGTCGCGGTCTCTACGGTGGCACGGTGGGCTACTTCGGGAAGAACGGCAACATGGACCAGGCCATCACAATCCGGACCATGGTCTTCAACGGCAGCGAGTACAGTTTCCAGGCGGGTGCCGGAATCGTGGCAGATAGCGACCCTGAGCGTGAGTACCAGGAGGTCCTGGCGAAAAGTGCGATCTTGAGACGCGCCTTGGAGATCGCGGAGGAAGGGCTGTGAGTATTCGCCTCCTGTTAATCGATAACTATGACTCGTTCACCTACAACTTGGTGCAAGCTTTTCTCGTGCTCGAAGCGGAGGTCATGGTGTACCGCAACGATGCCATCGATGTAGGCGAAGCGGCTAAGCTGAAGCCCACTCACCTGGTCATCTCGCCGGGCCCGGGCCGCCCTGAAGACGCCGGGAAGTCGCTGGCGATGATCGAGGCCTTTACCGGAAAGGTGCCCATACTCGGCGTGTGTCTTGGTCATCAATGTATTGTCCAACACTTCGGCGGCGAGATCGTAGCCGCCGGTGTCCTGATGCACGGTAAGACGTCTCTGATCGAGCATGATGGCTACACGCTCTACCGTGGCTTACCGAGTCCGTTCCTGGCCGGGCGTTATCACTCGCTTGCTGCCAATCGACGCAGAGTCCCTGAGACCCTACAGGTTTCCGCAACGACGGATGTGGATGAAATCATGGGCGTCCGCCACCAAGATCTGCCGATAGAAGGCGTCCAGTTTCACCCGGAAAGCATTCTGACGCCGGACGGCCCGAACCTGCTCGAGAACTTCCTCTACCCTGAACGGGCCACCGCCCGACTAGACGTAAGGAGCTGAGCGATGAGTGCCGATGCGGTCGAATTGCTCGAACGGGTCTTAGCGGGTTCGGATCTCAGCGAGGCGGAGGCCGCCTGGATTCTCAGGTCGATGGCCGAGGATTCGCTCGCGCCCGCCCTGTCCGGTGCGCTCCTGATCGCCCTGAGATGCAAGGGTGAAGCCACCAGCGAGATACGCGGCTTTGCTCAGGCGATGCGCGAACTCGCACGCCGACCGGACATCAAGCCTGGCGGCGCGTACGTCGATATCGTCGGTACCGGAGGCGATGGTTCCGGAAGTTTGAATCTGTCCACAGGCAGCGCATTGCTGGCGGCGGCCTGTGGATTACAGGTCGTCAAACACGGCAACCGTTCGATCTCGAGCCGCTCCGGCAGCGCGGATGCGCTCGAAGCGCTGGGTTTACCGATACCACTCGATGCAAAGGAGGCGGGCCGGAGCCTGGCGACACTGGGCTTTACCTTTTTATTCGCGCCCTACTACCACCCGGCGATGAAGAACATCGGTCCGGTACGAGGAGCCCTCGGCGTACGCACGGTGTTCAATATTCTCGGTCCGCTCGTCAACCCGGTGTCACCACCGTTCCATGTCATCGGGGCATTCAGCGAGGAGACAGCCGAAGTGATGGCGCAGGCGTTGTCCGGCATGGATGCCGAGCGTAGCTTCGTTGTCCACGGCGCACCCGGCTGGGACGAAGCGACCCCGGTCGGCCCGTTCCTATGCTTCGACGTCCGGCCAGGTAGCGTGCAACGCAGCGTTCGCGATCCTGCCGACCTTGGGCTCGCACGCTGCAGCGCCGATGAGCTTATTGGTGGCGAGCCGTCGGCAAACAGTGACCGGCTCGCGGCGGCGCTTCGCGGCGAGGACACCCCGGCGCACCGCGACGCGCTGGTGCTGGGAGCCGCGTTGGCGCTCGAGGTCACGGGCACGGAGCCCGACGCCGAGCGAGCGGTCGAACGAGCTCGCCAGGTAATTCAGGACGGCAGCGGCGCCGAGTTTCTGCAGCGGTTCCAAGCGTTCGGCCGGGAGTTGCGAGCGTGACGGGTAGCTCGTTTCTCAATCGTATGGCACGCGCCAGCCGTGAACGCGTTAGGCTGGCGCGTGCGCAGGAGTCCGAGGCCGCGTTGCAGACCCGAGCGATGGCCACGGCCGACCCGCCGATACTACAACTCGGCGAATTCGACCTGATAGCGGAGTTAAAACTTCGTTCACCGGCCGCCGGTTCCCTAGTTGATCCACACTTCGATCGTCATTCTCAGTTGGACGCATACGCCAACGGCGGAGCCGCCGCGATCTCGGTACTAACCGAACCGGACGAGTTCAAGGGCAGCCTGGCCCATCTGCAAGAAGCGGCGGCCGTTCTAGCGCCTCATGGCATTCCGGTGATGCGCAAGGATTTTCTCATCGACGCCTATCAAGTTCTGGAAGCGAAAGCAGCAGGAGCGGGCGGCATCCTCGTCATCGTGACGATGCTCACCGACACCGAGGTGCAAGCGCTGCTCGCTTGCGCTCGCGAGTGCGGCCTGTTTGTGCTGCTCGAGGCGTTCACCGCCGAGGATCTTGCGCGGATCGCAGCGCTAGCCGGCGTCGGACCCGCAGCAGCGGATGCGCCGCTATTGTGTGGTGTGAACTGCCGCGACCTGAAAAGCCTGGCGGTCAATTTTGACCGTTTCGCTGCGCTCGCCGCTTATCTACCGGAGGGACTAACGGCGGTCGCGGAAAGCGGCGTGCAAGGCGTGGATCAGATTCGCGCGCTCGTGCTGCTCGGTTACCGGGCTGTGCTCGTAGGCTCGATACTGATGCAATCGGCTGAGCCCGGCCAGGCCGTCGCCCGGCTGATCGCCGCCGGCACCGAGCGGCGTGCGGAGATGCGCGCATGTTCGTAAAGATTTGTGGCCTGACAACCTACGATGCCGTACACGCAGCGGTATCTGCGGGCGCGGATGCCGTAGGCTTCGTCTTCGCCGACTCACCAAGACGTGTCACTCCGGACGAGGCCGCCCGGCTTTGCAAAGAGTTACCCGGCGATTTCGTCCGCGTGGCAGTGATGCGTCACCCCAGCGCCGAAGAATGGCAAGCGGTTCGGGAGCGGTTCGCACCGGACTGGTTACAGACCGACGCCGAGGATCTGGAGGCACTCGACCTGCCTGCCGACTGTCAGCCGCTGCCGGTTTTTCGGAGCGGCCGAATGACTTCCGCCAGGCACCCAGAACGCCTGCTCTTCGAGGGGCCGAGAAGTGGCCGCGGTGAGGTGGCGGACTGGCGCGAAGCAGCATCGATCGCGGCCGAAACGCAGATGATTCTGGCAGGCGGCTTGGATGCGGATAACGTGGCCGACGCAATTCGCACTGTCGACCCCTGGGGCGTCGACGTCTCCAGTGGCGTCGAACGAGAGCCGGCAAGAAAAGACCCGGAGAAAATACAATTGTTTGTCGCCCGAGCGCGGGCAGCGGAGAAAGGGTCATGACGACCATGAATCACGAGGCGTTATTTCAGGCATTGCTCGATGGCAAGCTGCCCGATGCTGAAGGCCGGTTCGGGCCGTTCGGCGGCCGTTACGTTCCTGAAACGCTGATGCCCGCGATTAATCGGCTCACCGAAGGCGTCTATCGACATTTGGCCGATGATAAATTCCAACGGCGCCTGCACGAGGAACTGACCGGTTGGGTCGGTCGTCCGACAGCGTTGGCCAAGGCGCCGCGTCTGTCGAAGCGCTGGGGCGTTGAGGTCTGGCTCAAACGCGAGGACCTGGCACACACCGGCGCTCATAAAATCAACAACACGATCGGCCAGGCGCTGTTGGCACAAGCACTCGGAGCGACGCGGGTCGTCGCCGAGACGGGTGCTGGTCAGCATGGAGTCGCAGCAGCAGCCGCGTGCGCGCGAGTGGGACTCCCGTGCACCGTATACATGGGCGAGGTAGACATTGCCAGACAAGCTCCGAACGTGGACCGGATAGTTCGACTCGGCGCCAAAGTCGTCCCGGTCACGTCCGGAGATCGTACCCTCCGAGCAGCGATCAACGAGGCCATGAGGGATTGGGTCGCCGATCCCGACGACACGTATTATCTGCTGGGCTCGGCGGTAGGCCCGCATCCCTATCCTTATCTGGTCCGGGAACTACAAGCCGTTATTGGCCGCGAAGCGCGGGAACAACTGATGGCGCACTCCGGGCTGCCGGATGCGGCCTTTGCCTGTGTCGGCGGAGGCTCCAACGCAATCGGACTCTTCCATGGTTTTTTGGCCGACCGTCAGGTGAAGCTCTTCGGCGTCGAGGCGGGCGGCCGTGGGCAGGCGCTGGGCGATCACTCTGCAACGCTAGCAGCCGGCCGACCGGGGATACTTCACGGCGCTCATTCGATGTTGCTCTATGATGACGATGGCCAGATTCAAGAGACCCATACGATCGCAGCCGGCCTGGATTATCCGGGTGTCGGCCCGGAGCACTCGTTGCTGCAACTCGTCGGTCGGGTCGAATACGTGACCGCCAGTGACACCGAAGCGCTGGACGCGCTCGAAGAGTGCTGTTCGCTCGAGGGCATACTGCCCGCATTGGAGTCAGCTCATGCCTTGGCAGGCGCCAAGCGCTGGGCCAAGGCGAATCCTGACACGCGAATTCTGATCGGCATCTCGGGTCGCGGCGACAAAGACATGCCGATCCTCGATCAATACTCGGCGAGCACCAGCGACGTCGACGGAGGCACGGCTAATGCAGCCGCGTGAGCAGTTGCGCCAAGCCCTGACGCTTGACGGCGCGCCAGCGCTGATCGCATTTATCACGGCCGGCTATCCTCGGCCGGAGCGATTTCTACAGGTGCTGCGCGAAGTCGGTGCGGCAGCCGATGCGGTGGAGATCGGGGTGCCGTTTACCGATCCGATGGCGGATGGCGTCACGGTGCAGCGTGCGAGCCGGACCGCGCTGCAAAATGGTGTCAGCTTGAGCTGGATTTTCTCTCAACTCGCTGCGCGTGATTTCGAGTTGTCGGCGCCCATACTACTGATGAGCTACTTGAACCCGCTTTTCGCGTTCGGCTTCCGGCGCCTTGCAGAACGTGCTGTGGAGACCGGCGTCAGCGGGTTCATCGTGCCGGATCTGCCCTTTGAGGAATGTATGCCGCTGAAAACGGAGTTGGATGCTCAAGGCCTCGCGCTGGTGCAGTTAGTAACGCCCGCGACACCTGCCGAACGGCTGCGCAAGCTCTGCGCTGTCAGCGAGGGGTTCGTCTACGCCGTGACCCGCACCGGCATCACCGGCGGTGCCGAGAGTTTGCCCGAAGATCTCGCCGACTATCTAGCCGCGGTGAAGCGCGCGTCACGCCTGCCAGTGTGCGCGGGCTTCGGCGTCCGGGAACCAGAGCAGGTTCGACTCATCGCAGAGCACGCCGACGGCGTCATCGTCGGCTCCGCGCTACTTGAGGCACTCGAGGCCGGCCAGCCTCCCGGTGAGTTTCTGGCTGCGCTGCGCCCGTGACCTTGAACGTGATAGCGTAAGATATCCCGCCGGACCGAGCCGATGAAGAGAGTGACTACTGACGATTCGCTGCCCTACGTCGGGCTCCTGAAGAACGTGCTGGAGCAATCCGGAATCGCCTGCGTAATTAAAAACGATCAGCTTTCCGGCGGACTCGGAGAGATTCCGTTCCTGGAGTGCCTGCCGGAACTCTGGGTGCTCGAGGACCAGGACCTGGCACGCGCGACTACGCTGTTGAAGAATCTCGAGGAACCCTCAGGGATAACGGCGCAGTGGCGCTGCGCGGGTTGCGGCGAGCTCAATGACGGGCAGTTCGCGGCGTGCTGGCACTGCGGCACCGCGGATACTCATGGCGGATGAATGTCAGGTGCCCGGGAGGTAGCCCGTGACGACGAACACGATGAAACATGAACGGCAAGACACAGCCTCTCCGACAGCCTGCGTTCTCCTCATCGGTAATGAGCTTCTTTCCGGCAAGACACAGGATTCAAATCTGCAGTATCTCGGCTCGAAGCTTGCGGAACTCGGCGTCCGTCTCGCCGAGGCGCGAGTACTTCCGGATGATAAAGATGTCATTGTTGCGACGCTGAACGATTGTCGAAAACAGTTTGACTACGTGTTCACTACCGGCGGTATCGGTCCGACACACGACGATATTACCTCCCAGTGTATTGCGGCTGCCTTCGGTCGGGAATTAATCTTGGACGAGGAAGCCGTAGCGCGGTTGCGGCGTGGTTCATTTGATCTCAATGAGGCTCGCTTAAAAATGGCCCGCGTACCGGATGGCGCAACACTGATCGACAATCCACTGAGCAATGCCCCAGGCTTTCGGGTCGAGAACGTCTTCGTGCTCGCCGGCATACCGAGCGTGGCGCGGGCAATGTTTGAGACCATCGCTGCTGAGCTTGCGGTTGGGACACCCATTCACTCTAGAAATGTCGACGTGTTTCTTCGCGAAGGCGACATCGCAGAACCGTTGGAGCGCATCGCAGCGCAGTATCCGGAGATTGAGATCGGCAGCTATCCGTTCTCCCGAGCCGGCCGCTTTGGTGCGAACCTTGTCGTCCGCGGCACCGATGTACGACAGCTCGAACAGGCATTGGCGCAGATCGTGACCACCATGACCGAACTCGGGGATGAATCCAGCGTAGGTACGCCGTCTAATCTAAACCAGTCGTCCGACTAATTTATTGCGATGGGCCACTAGTTCCGTTTCCCCAAGCCGGAACCTAGGGTGATTAGGAGGCCGACCGCGGCGCCAACCCAACCCAACCAACTGGGTGCGGTGCCCATACCGATCCACAGTACACCGGCGATCAGCAACGCCGCGCCGGAGATCGAGCGGCCGGCACTTTTAGACGCCGCCACATCTTTGCCGATTTGTGGCGACGCATCCTGAGACGGCCCTGCCGGGTTTTCGTCCACGACTCGACGCAACACTCGATGGATAACCTCGGGTAGTAGCAGGAGATCTTCGCTGATATCCGGCCAGTTCCTGAGCAGTTGCTCGAGATGAGCCTTCGGATTGGTGCGCTGCTTCATCCAGTCTTCCAGGAACGGCTTGGCGGTCTGCCATAAATCGAGCTCCGGGTGCAACTGCCTGCCGAGTCCCTCAATGTTGAGCAAGGTCTTTTGCAGTAACACAAGCTGCGGCTGTACTTCCATACGAAACTGCCGCGCCGCCTCGAACAGTCTGAGCAACACAAGCCCGAAAGAGATATCTTTTAGTGGCTTGTCGAAAATGGGTTCGCAAACCGCGCGCACGGCAGCTTCAAGTTCGTCGACTCGTGTGTCGGCCGGAACCCAACCCGAGTCGATATGCAGCTTGGCGACGCGATAGTAATCACGGTTGAAGAATGCCAGGAAGTTTGCGGCTAGATAGTGTTGGTCACGGGCACTGAGGCTGCCGACGATACCAAAGTCCACCGCGATATAGCGCGGATGCTCCGGATTTTCGACATCGACGAAGATATTGCCGGGGTGCATGTCAGCATGGAAAAAATTGTGCTTAAAAACCTGGGTAAAGAAAATTTTGACGCCATTCTCCGCAAGGCGAGCGATATTGGTGCCGTGCGTTTTCAGCGCTTCGATGTCACCGATGGGGATGCCTGAGATACGCTCCATCGTCAGGACGTTTGGACGGCAGTAATCCCAATAGATCTCAGGTACGTAAAGTTGATCAGAACCTTCGAAATTGCGCTTGAGCTGTGCCGCGTTCGCTGCTTCCTGCATAAGATCGAGTTCTCTATTGAGCGTCTTTTCGAACTCGGTGACGACTTCCACGGGTCGAAGGCGCCGACCGTCCTGCCAGTAACGCTCGGCCAACGCGGCAATCGCGTAAAGCACCTCCAGATCCTGCTTGACTTGTCCGTGCACACCTGGACGCAGGATTTTCACGACAACGGCTTCACCACTCTCGAGCCGGGCTGAGTGCACCTGCGCTACCGAGGCGGCTGCGAGCGGCTGCCGCTCGAATTCGGCGAAAACTTCGTCTACGGGCGCGCCGAATGCCTGTTCGAGCATCGTAACCGCTACTTCGGAATCGAACGGCGGAACCTGATCCTGGAGTTTGACGAGTTCGGTGGAGATAGCAGCCGGCAACAGGTCGCGACGAGTGGAAACGGCCTGGCCGAACTTGACGAAGATCGGCCCAAGCTCTTCGAGTGTTTGACGAATCCGCACTCCCAGAGGCTCACGACGCGGTTTCCACCTCGGCATCAGGCGCCGCAGCCAGCCGACCGGTCTGAGCAGGTGCGTCGCCCAGACAAACTCATCCAAACCGTGTTTTATCAGCACGCGCTGGATGGTCATAAGGCGTAAGACTAGCCGGTACCGTCGCATGTCGCTGTGCTACTCCGTATCCGCGGCCGCTATGTGTCGGTCGATCCTGACGGCTACCCGTTCAGCGTCGTCGCGCAACCGTTCAATATCTACAAAGAATCCCTCAACCTCGACACGGGTCGGGAGTTGGTGGCTCTCTTCTTGTAAATATTCGGTCGTGTTCATACCCAAAGCCGCGAGCGTCTGTTTTCCCCAGGTATGGACGTGGTGAGCGAGGTTCCCGACCTGATGTGCCACCACATCGCCTAGTACGTGAGAAAGCTGTTCTTCCAGGTCGGGTCTGGCCAGGCGCAGCAACGTGGAAAACGCTGCCGCCACTTCCGCATCACCGCTGACCGCGATTCCAGAGTCTTGGTAACCACTCAGTGCATCGCCGCGCAGCGAAGCAAGCAAAGCCAGCGGCGTCCCACGTACGGTGGCCGTTGCAGGCGTCTCCTTTTGCACTTCCAAACGGAGTCTGGCCTCGTCCGCAACCAGAACGAGTGTTATGCCGGGGCCTTCGATGTCGATCGCCAAGCTTTGGCCGCGCATCGACGCCAAAATATCCAGCGCTGCTGTGGATTCTTGAACGTAGCGGTTCAAGCGCTGTTCCACGATGGACAGAGGAGACGGCAGCACGATTAGATTCGGTAACCGAGATGCAGCGCCACGATGCCGCCGGAGAAGTTGAAATACTCGCAGCGCTCAAAACCCTGCTGAATCATGAGCTCTTTGAGCGCATCCTGGTCGGGATGGCGGCGGATCGATTCGGCGAGATAGCGATAACTATCGGCATCGTTGAGAATGCGCTGACCGAGCCACGGCAGAACTTGCAGGCTGTAAAAATCGTAGAGCGATTCCAACAGCTTGAGTCGCGGTCTGGAGAATTCCAGAATCAACAGCCGGCCGCCCGGTTTCAACACCCTCAATGTGGACGCGAGCGCAGCTTCCTTGTCGGTCACGTTTCTAAGCCCGAAGCCGATGCTGACGCAGTCGAAAGTCCCCGACCTGAACGGTAGTTGCTCCGCGTCCGCTTGCAGGAAGTGCACGTTGCCGACTTGGCCGGCATTGATAAGGCGGTCGCGGCCCAGGGCCAGCATCCTGGCGTTGATATCGGTCACGTAAACTAGACCGCCCGGCCCAACCTGTCGCGCCAGACCGAGGCTAAGATCGCCACTCCCCGCCGCGACATCCAGCGCAACATCTCCGGACCTCAGCCCGCTTTTCGCAATAGTCAGTCGCTTCCAGACCCGATGCAAGCCCGCCGACATAATGTCGTTCATCAGATCATAGCGGTCCGCCACAGAGTCAAAGACTTCGCGCACTCGGCCTTGCTTTTCATCTCGTGAAACCGACTCGAATCCAAAATCGGTTAAGTCATGACTGTTCTTCGTATTCTTGTGGTTCGTCATTCGATTTCGCCGACGAGCGACGCTGTCCCGCTGCTGCGAGCCGGGTAAGATATCGCCTCCAGTTGCTCTCGTGCTTCAGCCCTAAGTCGTAGAGTATAGGCCAGGTATAAAGACCGGTATTGTGGCCGTCGTCGAACACCAGCCTGACGGCGTATCGGCCGACCGGTTCGATCTGATCTATGTTGACTGCTTGTTTTCC
>SMWC01000030.1 GCA_004357505.1 Gammaproteobacteria bacterium
AACGCCCATAGTCTCGATGAAGAACCTCTCTGCAGCAGCTATGTCTTTCACGACCCAGGCTATCTGGCAAAACGATGGCGCAAGAATCGGTTTTGTCATCTGCTTCTCCCCTGAAGTATTCTGGAGCTGTGCGCTCCCTACAAAAACTCAGTTTGAACGTCCGCTTTCGGCCAGAAGCGGACATCAGCTCAGTCCCGACACGTACACTCTGGGCGTCAGCTTTAGAGAAAACATCAATAATCAGGCTAGTTCTTTTGGAGGTCAACCTCCCTATCACATCACACCATCCATGAATTTAGCCTTCAACAGTTCGCGATCGATTTCCTCGCCCCGCAGATAGACCTGAGAGATGCGCGTCGAGTTGCTGATGTCCTCCAAGGGGTTCGCGTCGAGCACGACGAATGAAGCGCTCTTTCCAGCTGCAACCATCCCGAGATCGTCCAGTCCGAGGATTTCAGCGTTCACGCTCGTTGCCGCCATGATCGCTTCCATCGGACTGAGCCCACAATCAACCATGTCTCGCATCTCGGTGTGTACGGTCCAACCGACGTAAAACGGGATCGTCAGTCCGCCCGAATCCGTTCCCAGACCAATGATCATGCCCGCCTCGTGATTCTTCCCAAGGTTGCGGCACTGAAGCGAGAACGACCGGCTTGGGTCCGCAGCCAGCTCGCGCTGAATCTCCTCACGCATAATATCAATTGCCGAGGGTGGCAGTGTTTCACTGAGCCAGGACAGGTCGCCCATCGACGGCAGGTTGCCGGGAAGGTTCGGGATCGTCCATACGTCTGGGTATTGCTGGACCGTCTCCATGTACTCGGTGTCGATGTCCTGGTCGCGGACCGTGTGCGCGAAACCGTCGACACCAGCCTCGATGAGGTCCTTCGCATCGGCCAGGGCGTTGGAGGTCCCTATATGGGCGACGACTCGCATGCCGCGGGAGTGTGCTTCATCGATGATCGCGCGGTAGACGTCGGGCGCTATCTTGGGCACCGTGCCGCGTCGGCCATCGACCCAAATCTTCACCAGCTCCACACCGTAGCTGTCGAGCTCGGCGACCGCCGCCCTGCCTTCGTTCACGTCGATCGCACCACGGGGAATCCCTAGCAGGTGCGCGGCTGTCGGTCCCGCCATGGGTGTGGCAGCGATCCCGCGACCCGAAGTGAGGAAGAGCGCCGCGTTCAGATGCACTTCATCCCGCAGCTGAAAGGCGAGCCGCTCGTCGAACTCGAGGCCAAGGCTCATTGTGGCGGCAACGCCATGGTAGGCGGAGCGTTCGAGATGCTCCACGAGGTTCTCGCGCGTGTAATTTTCGGTCCGGTTCGTCCAATCTTGGACGTCGGTGAGCCCAATGTGCTGGTGAGCGTCGATCAGCGCTGGGATCACAGTCTTTCCGGATAGGTCCACCCGTACCGCGCCTTCCGGCGGCTCGACTTCACCCTGTTGCCCCACCAGCGTGAAGGTGTTCCCTTCGACAAGGAAGGCCGAGTCTTCGATGGGTGCGCTTCCGTCGCCGATGATCAATCGGGCACCTTCGAACCACATCATGATTCCGGAAGTGTCAGGAGTTTCCGTGCCCGGCGAACAGCCAACCACCCAGCAGAACAGCAGGCAGGAAAGTCTTTTGTACAACAATCTAGCTACCTCCGTCCCGGTTCTGATGAAGCTCATAGACGAGAGGCAAGGTGCCGACGATAACCCCGAGGTCTCCAAGTGACTGTAGGCTCTGACCGAGGCCGATCTTCCTCAATTCGTATCCCCCAGATATGCAGAGCCTTGCATATTAACGGTTAACCGACGTCTGCTTCCGGCCATAAGCGGACGTCCAGATTACCACTGAGACACCTGTCGCGAATGTCTGCTTTCGGGAAAGCGGACATTCGCGCTCCACGACCTTCGACGCTCTAGCGTTGAAACGTCAATGTAAGGTCTCGCGGGGCTCCGGCCCGTTGGATGATGAGAGCCACCTCATCGCCCCATTTGACCGTAGCCAATGTGCGATTCAAATCAGGCTTGGCCGTAATGGCCACGTCCTTAAAGCGAGTCAGTACGTCGCCCGTTTCTAACCCGCCGCGTTCGGCTGGTGAATCCGGCTCCACGTGAATGACATGTAACCCGCCTTCGACCCTCACCGAAACGGCCCCCAGTTCGGGAAAAGCGGGATCTGTCATTTCGGGCACTCCCCAGGCGAAGTCTCCTATACTCGCCCGCACGCGCGTGTTCGCATCCCCCACCGACACGGGCACGATGGTCGTTACCGGGCCCTCGTACCATTCTTGTATCTGCCGGGCAATACCAAGCTCATAGACGACGTGCCCAATACCGGCCAGCACCACTACCGTAGTGTCTGGATGCGCTTCGAGGGCCTCAGCTACGTTGAAGGCCATCACTGCGTCTCTTCTGCACTGAGCCGCGAATAGCTCTTCGAACTGATCCTCTTGCAACCCTCCATGTACAGGATCATCTGTTTCGAAAAATGCTCTGAATAGGCTCCGGTGGTCTTGGGAGGACAGGTCCGGCTCAACGCCGGTCTCGCTCACGACCTCCCAAGGTCCGCTGAGCGCGACCAGAGGGATGGCGTGTGCTCGAGCGAACAATAAGATCTCCCGGTAATAGCCCCAGTGATACCCCCAGCTGCCGTACCAATCGGACTGTACGATAAAGTCCGGCTCGGTAACCCTTCCTGCGATCCAAGCATTCAATATTGGCTGGTCTTCGACTTCGAACATCTCCAGTCCGATCACTAGCGGTCGCTCCGTCTCCTGAAGTAGCTCCAACACGCGCAGCTGGATCCGGTGATCCTCCAGGTTGGTGTGCTGCTCGGCGATGAGGATGAGGCGGGCGTCGGCCAGATGTTTACTCAACGCTTGGGGAGACAAAGTGCTACCGCTCAGCGTATTCACTACCGCATCCACTTGGACTGATACCTGTTGGCCCTTACGCTCTGGATCGCCCACGGGTAGGGTCAGGATGTCGGGTCTGCTCGAACCGATTCCCACGCAGCCGGGCGAGAGAAGGGTCCCGGTCGCGATCAAAAGAGCGGCAACGATTTTCTCAATCATTTGGCGTCCGTTCAATATGCGGGATGTCTGCTTTCGGCCAGAAGCAGACATTCGGTCCGCGTCCTAATTCTAGCTCCTGGCCTTCATCTCCGACGGTCTATTCTTTAGCCCGATCGTTTATATGCTACTTCATAAAGAACAGATAGAGGCCGGCAATCAGGCTAGCTGCTCCACCTATATAGCGACTCATAACCTCGTCTGACGAGGAGCCGGAGATCGCTTCCGTAATCTGTGAACCGATCGAGCCGGAAAGCTCGTACCCCCAGAAGATCGCGCCGGCACCGATGACCATAAGAACAATACTGACCAGCCTAATGGTGAGCTTACTGGTATTCGCCATCAGATTTCCCTTGAGAGTAGGCTGGTTCAACCAACATTTTCAAAACCCCGCCTATCGGGGAGTTCTTCTTATGCGCCAGCTTGCATATTAACCGTTAACGAATGTCTGCTTTCGGCCATAAGCAGACATAAACGTTCGCCTCTGAGTGGCACCAACAGCTCTGGAGGCGACAGACGAGACCCTCCTGCCGCTCACTCCGGCTGGAGCATAAGAGGTGAGAGCGGCATTTCAGGAATATGGTGCTCGAGATATGCAAAACCTGTAGCCTGATGGCACGCGTGGCACTGAGTCAGTGTCCGTCTATAAGCAGCTTCGAATTCGTCAACATCTTCTTGTTCGATGGCGCTTTCAAGCTGCACGAACCCTGACTGCTCGATACTCTGCTGAAACGGCTGCAAGTCAACAGAGCCGCCGCCACGGATCGACCGCACCGGACGAACACGCACGGTCCAGCGAAGGTGAGAATCCGTCTCCCGGAGATAGAACGACGCCAACTCCCACTGTTCATTCCGGCCTGCGAACCAAAGATTGGAAAAATGATATTCGACATCAACCATGATGTGCGATTGAGTCCTCACCGCGAGGTTGCTCAACTCTTCGACCTGCTTACGCAACGCTTCAAGTTCTGATTGGATCGTTGCATCCTGGGGAACGGCTGTTCCGGGCAAGGCACCAAGCAATACAACTACGAACAATGGAAGGCATTGGGGCGTGAGAAAGGTATTCGTCATTTCGTCGCCTCCTCGGGGTCTCTACTCTTGGATGTTTACTGTTAACCAATGTCCGCTTTCGGCAAAAGCGGACATTCATATACTCTGTTTTTCTCGAGTGATTCCGAGTCTATAGGAATCGATGATACCGATAAGCCAACATGCGCCGATAACAAACGTTGCAATGTTCAATATTGAGCCTTCCGAACCACTGCTGAAATTAGAGACCAGTTCTGCAATGGATCCTGTATCAACAGGAATCTCACCGTTATTAATTCTATCGACAATGGCCAAGGCCTGCCTTATTGCCGTTGTGACGATAACCGACAAGGCGATCAGGGCGGAAAGCATCAAAATTGAGCCACGTAGATATTGCTTCAAAATCATGTGACCAACGCCAGGAAATATTAAGCCAGACAGAAGGGCAGCTTTTATCGATCGCGTCATTAGTTAATCATCGGCCTATGGGGCCACTTGACCGAACGTCCGCTTTCGGCCATAAGCAGCCGTACCGCTCGATCCCAATACATACATTCTCAACGTCTGCTTTAGAGGACGAAGCGGATGCCCAATTCACCCCGTTAAGCCCTTCGTTAGCGGGTAAGAACGGCCAACTGCGGTCACTCGCACGTATACGTGGTCAAGAGTCCGTCCACTTCTTCGGCGAACTCGGAGGAATACTGCGACCGAAGCTCACACCAGCGATTTGCAAGCCCCTCAGTTGCTAGCGCAATACGCTATGAAGCTCTCTGACCGTCGGTGCACTGCGCGCCGCCGGGATAACACCGAAGAGGTAAGAAGTATGGCCGCATTCTGACCGCCTGTCAGGCCCGATTAAAGCCCGAATTGATTTTGACCTCGCAGCCGTCGGGCCCCGTCAGGGTGAATGAATCGTGCCCCGGATTTCGGCGCGCAATGTCGGACGGGTTCAATCCCTTGGCGTCATAGGCGTGCCACGCCGCATCGATATCCTCGACCTTGAAATCGAACTGAAGCGCGCTTGCCGCCGGGACCGGTTCCTGGGATTGGATCAACTGAAGCCGCGTGTGGTCGCGCAGTTCAACGACAGTAAACCCTTCCCGTTGAACGTCCCTTTCTCCGCCAATCGCCTCGAAAAAATCGACGGCGCCGGCAAGGTCACTGACGGACAGGCCAAATGCGCCAGAATGGCGGCTGCCTTTGGATCGGTAGTCATGATGTACGGTCCTTCTTCAAGATGAAGAAGTCTACGTCCCGGCGACCGGTCCTGTCCATCGCGCGCTACACTCATTTAAGTCCGATTTAACCGAACCGGATACGATGACAGCGACCAACAACACGGTGATCGTGATTGTATAGGGCCATCGATACTCAGCCGTCGAGAACATGAATCTCCCGGCAACGAATAGAACTACGTATGCCAGCAACACGGCCCAACCCTGCCAGGCGGCTGGTAAAACCCAGCCGAAACCGAAAGTCTTTGCAGAAAACCAATACGGTCGATTCTCATCGGGCATTACCGGTCTCCTATCCGAGCGGCCGGTGTGGGTCGGTTCGTGACATTCGTTTCAGCGACGAAATATATCATCCGTACGACCGCTATTGAGACCAAAGTTACCGTTAACCGATGTTAACCAACGTCTGCTTTCGGCATAAACGGACATTCGTTAACGGTTAATAATTTCTCTCCACCCCTCACTCACACAACCTCGCGGGCCTAACCTGCCATTGGTCGCGGAGAAACGCCGTCGCGGTGCACGAGAAATGTCGTTGAGTTGGCCCCCAGATAGGAAGGTGCCCCCTATTTGGAACGATCCAGAGGTATGATCGTGGAATCGCTTCGTACAGTTCTAAGCCGATACTTACCGGGAAAAATGGGTCACGATCACCTTGAATGATTAGTGTCCTCGCCGTGATTGTCGAAAGATAGGGGGGCGTGAAATTCATATCGTCATAGCTGTCCTTGAAGGCGTTGAATTGGGTTAATAGAGCGCGTATTTGATCATCGCCGTATTTGTGAATCGCTCGGAGTTCCTGCATGTCTTCTTCAGGTAAAGCATCCGGACCAATGCCCCGTAGTATCTCTCGCGCTTGCTCTGGAAAATAGGTCGTCGTGCCGATAAGTACCATCGCATCGATCCGCTCCGGTTGCAGAGTTGCCATATGCAAGAGAGTCATGCCGCCGGTGCTAAATCCGATCGCTTGAACACGCTCCATCTCAAGATGGTTCAGCAGAGCGAACATATCAAGCGCCGACTGCCGATGAGTAAACTGCCCAGAAGGATTCGTCGAAGACCCATGGCCTCGAAGGTCGGGGATGATGAGACGAAATTGACTGGCAAGCTCGTCTTTGATTGGATCCCACTCCGCACCAACCTGCGTGAATCCGTGGAGCAATAGCAGTGGCTGCCCTTGGCCCGCGGTCTCGTAATACAACTCGAACTCGTTAACCTGAACGGTGTCACCCGACGCTGGCGCTGTGAGTACGGCCAGTCCAGACAACGCCATCAATAGAGCGCCCACCCGACAAGAACTAATCTTCATCTTCCAACATTCGAACGGTAGCTTTCGGCCAAACCTGATCGTATGCAGCACCGTGCATATTAACTGTTACCCAACGTCTGCTTTCGGCCAAAAGCGGACATAGACCTACAAAGAAAAGTCCCGTTCAAGGGCGCGGGATTTCGTTTCTTGCCTGGGCGGGTCGCTGATGCGCTAGATCTCGCCGAGAAAATCACGTTTGCCCAGGTCGAGTCCA
>SMWC01000031.1 GCA_004357505.1 Gammaproteobacteria bacterium
GCGAACCCGCGCCCGGCCGTCACGTTGTCACCTTGCCCGGCGATGATGCCGGACAGGATCGGTACCATCGGCAGCACGCACGGCGTAAAGGCCAGCAGTAAACCTAAGCCGTAAAAGGTGCCCAGAACCAGCCACCAGGAACTGTTGAGGACCAGCATCGCGAGGCGATCCTGCTCGGAGACGAACAACACCGTGTCATCGACGGCGGCGGCGAACGTACCGGAGGCGGGAAGGTCGAGGACGATGGATTGTGCGATGACCGGATAGCAAACGCTGTCGACCTTGCAGCCCTGCAGTGTCGCATCGATCACGACTTCGATAGCGTCAGGGCTCGCTCTGGAGAACGGTAACTCGGCCTCAACGTAGTTGTAGAATACCTCCACATCGCCGAAATACTCATCGTAATGCGGTTCACCCGCGGGGATGCGGGCGGCTCCGAGCTGAATCTCGCTGCCTGTGTTGAACGCGAATTTTTCGCTGTACAGGTAATAACCCGGCTCGATGCGCCAGCTCAACGTGATCTGGTTGGCGCCGTCGACACGACCATCCAAGACGAACGCTTCGTCCGCCGGCAATAGTCCCGAGTCCGAGGTGCCGAAGAACAAAGAGCTACCCTTCGGTAGAGAGACGTTGCTGGTCCAGCGCTGCGGGGGATAACACAGGCCGATATCTGCACAGCCCTGAGCGGTGAGCTGGAAGTCCAACTCGTCGGTTTCCGTGGACCGCCAATACGGAATACTGACCTCAAATTGACCTCGATAGGTTTCGACCACGCCGAAGAACTCGTCCTCGTGAATCTCGCCACTGGGAAGAACCGCTGCGCCTAACGTCACGGCAGCTGTCTGACTCGCAAAATCGAAGCGCTCCCGGTAAAGGTAATAGCCGTCTTGAACCTCGAACTTCAGTAATAATTGGTCGGACGACGCCTCAATTGTGTAAGGAAACGCCTCTTCTGGCGGTAAGACATCTTGCGCCTCGGCGACCGCGAAACCCGCTAGGCTCGGAATCAGGAGCAGCAGTTTGGCCGCTAAGCTATACCAGTAATGCATGCGTTATTCCTCAGGACTGACAGATGCAGCGAGCCACTTCAGATAGTCCGAAGAACCGCTATGAACAGTGACCGCCAGAATCTCTGGTAGTTCAGATCTCGTTCGCTCTCGGATCGTTGTCTTAAGTGCCTCGAACCGGTCTTGTGTGGTTTTGATCAACACGAATACTTCTTGATCACGCTGTAATTTCGCCTCCCAACGATAAGTCGACACTATACCTGCAAGTCTGCTGACACACGCTGCAAGGCGCTGTTCTACTAGTGCTTCAGCGAGATCGTCGGCCTCCTGGGCATTGCCGCAGGTCGTCAATACCAGCAGGGCTTCGGAGCTCACGGGACGTTGTCGCCTGTAGCTTGTCAGGGCGGTAAGCATAGCTGGGTCAGTGAGCTTATGTCATGGCCATTGATCACAACCCCTTGAAATTCGGCGGTTCATCACTATTATTAGCACTCGACTCAGCCGAGTGCTAATAATCAATGCGGCTGACATATTAATTTTTTCTATTAAATCATAGACTTGTACATGGAGACCCACCAATGAAAATTCGTCCCTTACATGATCGCGTCATAATTCGGCGCACGGAGGAAGAGGGGATCTCCCCTGGGGGCATCGTGATACCCGATACCGCGACCGAAAAGCCGATCAAAGGTGAAGTCGTGGCCGTGGGCAACGGTAAGGTGCTGGACAGTGGCGAGACGCGGGCCCTGGACCTGAAAGCTGGCGATAAGGTTTTGTTCGGTAAGTATTCCGGTACAGAGGTCAAGGTCGACGGCGAAGAACTGCTGGTCATGCGCGAAGACGACGTCATGGCCGTGATTGATGGCTAACCCCCATCTCATACGTATTTAAGTAATTGCAAGAATGTTAGGGAGATTGAAATGCCTAAAGAAGTGAGATTTGCCGATGACGCGCGCCAACGGTTGCTAACGGGCGTCAATGTGCTGGCAAACGCCGTCAAGGTGACCCTCGGCCCCAAGGGTCGCAACGTAGTCATCGAAAAGAGTTTCGGTGCGCCGACCGTCACGAAGGATGGTGTATCCGTCGCGAAGGAACTCGACCTCGAAGACAAGTTCGAGAACATGGGTGCCCAGATGATCAAGGAAGTAGCGTCCCAGACGTCCGATGCGGCGGGAGACGGCACGACGACGGCCACGATACTCGCCCAGGCGATTCTGCGCGAGGGGCTTAAGGGCGTCGCCGCCGGCTTCAATCCTATGGATCTCAAGCGCGGAGTGGATAAGGCTTCCGCGGCGCTGGTCAAGGAGCTGGAGAACATTTCTAAACCGTGTGACGACAATAAATCGATCGCCCAAGTGGGCACGATCTCTGCAAACGCCGATGAGGAAATCGGCACCATCATCGCCGATGCCATGGGCAAAGTCGGCAAGGAAGGCGTGATCACCGTCGAAGAGGGCTCGGGACTCGAAAACGACCTCGAAGTCGTCGAAGGCATGCAATTCGATCGTGGTTATCTCTCGCCGTACTTCATCAACGACCAGGAGACCCAGTCGGTACTGCTGGAGGATCCCTACATTCTTATCCACGACAAGAAGATTTCGAACATTCGCGATCTGTTGCCGCTGCTTGAGAGCGTTGCGAAGTCGGGCCGGCCGTTGTTGCTGATCGCTGAGGATGTGGAAGGTGAGGCCCTGGCAACTCTGGTGGTGAACAACATTCGCGGTATCGTCAAGGTTGCGGCCGTCAAGGCGCCGGGCTTCGGCGATCGGCGCAAGGCCATGCTGCAGGACATCGCGCTACTGACCGGCGGCCAGGTCATTTCCGAGGAAGTCGGATTGTCGTTGGAGAAGGCCAAGCTTGAAGATCTGGGTGGGGCGAAGAAGGTCCAGATCACCAAGGAAAACACCACCCTCATCGATGGGGGCGGACGATCCGAGGACATCAAAGGTCGGGTCGATCAGATCAACAAGGAAATCGAAGACTCTACATCCGATTACGACAAAGAGAAGCTTCAGGAGCGGGTAGCGAAGCTCGCAGGCGGCGTAGCGGTCATCAAGGTTGGTGCGGCGACCGAGATCGAGATGAAGGAGAAAAAGGCTAGGGTCGAAGACGCGTTGCATGCAACTCGCGCTGCGGTAGAAGAAGGGGTCGTGGTCGGTGGCGGTGTCGCTTTTATCCGCGCTCTGTCGGCTCTCGATAAGCTCAAGGGCGCCAACGATGATCAGGATATGGGTATTAAAATCCTGCGTCGTGCCGTCGAGGAACCCCTGCGCCAGATCGTCGCGAACGCAGGTGAAGACGCTGCGGTTGTCCTGAATGAGGTCCTCAAAGGCAAGGGCAACTATGGCTTCGACGCGGCCACGGGTGAGTACGGTGATTTGATCGAGCGCGGCATCATCGATCCCACCAAGGTGACTCGCTTGGCCCTGCAGAACGCCGCATCCGTCGCGGGTCTGCTGCTAACCACCGAGGCCATGATTGCCGAAGCGCCTAAGGAAGACACCGGTGGTTCGGGGGGGGGTGGTATGCCGGATATGGGTGGTATGGGCGGCATGATGTAAGTTACGCCGACCCGGCAGCCGTAAGTTAAGAAGCCCCGCCATGTGCGGGGCTTTTTTTGAACTGTAGGGGCGACACAGCCGGCGCGCCGAGAGGGTGGTCTGGGCTCATGGCGACGAGGCACATGCGCAGAAAGTCCAGGAGGTATAATGGCGGCCCTTAAGATTGCGAAGATGCAAGTCGGTGCGAATACGAGCAGGTAGAGTGGAGGAAGAGTTGATCGTCGCGAACGCGGAGAACAGTTACCGCGTAGGCCCAGACGATCTGCCTCTGCATTGCCCCTTGCCCGGCATGTATCTGTGGAACTCTCATCCGAAAGTCTATCTGCAGATAGAAGCGACAGGAGAGTCCAAATGCCCTTATTGTGGGGCGGCTTACGAACTGGCAACCGACGCATCACAGTGAGCTGACGGTGATTGCCGCTGGTAGCGGTGGTTTCCCGCACCACATCCATGAAATTCTTCCACGTCTCGTACAGGGGTCGTACCAAGCTGATGATTGTCGTGACCGGCGGCGCCGGATTTATCGGTAGTAACCTCGTCCGTGCATTGAATCGCCGCGGCGAGCAGGACATTCTCGTCGTGGATGATCTGACCGATGGCCACAAGTTTACTAACCTGGTGGATTGTGAGATTGCCGATTACTGGGATAAAGATTTTTTTCAGCGGCGCTTAAGATCGGGTCTGACTTTTCAGCCGAAGTGTATTTTCCATCAGGGTGCCTGTTCGGTGACCACGGAGTGGAACGGCCGCTACATGATGGAGACGAACTACCGTTACTCGACCGAGTTACTCGATTATTGCCTCGCGAACGCGATCCCATTGATCTATGCGTCGTCAGCCGCAGTGTATGGCGCGAGCAAGAAGTTCAACGAAGACCCCCGGGTCGAACGTCCACTCAACGTCTACGGTTATTCTAAGCTTCTATTCGACCAGTACGTCAGGCGCAGGCTTTCGGCGGCGACATCACCGATCGTCGGGCTGCGTTACTTCAACGTCTATGGGCCAGGTGAAGCGCACAAGGGAGCGATGGCCAGTATTGTCTGGCATCTAAATCAGCAGGTTCTCGACAGCGGTAAGGCGAGATTATTCGAGGGGAGCGGCGGCTATGAAGACGGGGAGCAACTGCGAGACTTTATTTACGTAGACGACGTTGCGAGCGTCAACCTGTGGTTCTCGGAACATCCGAAGTGTTCCGGAATTTTCAACGTCGGCAGTGGCCATGCGTCGACGTTCAACGAAGTGGCGAATGCCGTTATCAAGTGGCATGGGAAGGGCGAGATAGTCTATGTTCCGTTTCCAGAAAATCTAAAGAACAGCTATCAAAGTTTCACGGAAGCAGACATCAGTGCGCTTAGGGCCGCGGGCTACTCAGCTGATTTTATGAATGTCAGTAGCGGAGTAAGTGCGTATCTAGGTATCCTCGACGAAGGTAAGTGAGCTCGCAACAGAAGATTCTCATTGTCGGCCCGTCTTGGGTAGGCGACATGGTCATGGCCCAAGCGCTGTATAAGCTACTTTTGCGCCGTAAGCCCGATGCGGAGCTTCATGTGCTTGCCCCGGCGTGGTCCAAAGCGGTACTCGAGCGGATGCCCGAAATTTACCAGACCATAGAGCAGCCCTTGGGGCACGGTGACCTCGGGTGGCGCGCTCGCCGGAGCCTCGGTCGTCGCCTGAACGCTGAGGGCTATGCTCAGGCGATCATCTTACCCAGATCGTTCAAGTCCGCGCTCGTACCGTACTTTGCATCCATTCCGGTGCGCACTGGCTTTTGGGGAGAATGGCGGTACGGTCTGGTGAATGACATGCGGCCATTCGACCCCGAGGTACTCGACCAGACCGTCAAGCGATTCGTCGCGCTCGGAATCGAACGAGCCGAGACCGAACTTCCAGCTGTTGACAACCCGTCACTGCAGGTCGATGCGCAGAGCCGTGGCCGAACGCTAGACCGTTTCGGGATCAATACCGATGCGGATACCGTCGCATTAATGCCCGGCGCAGAATTCGGTCC
>SMWC01000032.1 GCA_004357505.1 Gammaproteobacteria bacterium
CATCTCTTCGACATTGATACTCTGTCGCGCGCGGAACAGCACGACGAGGATCGCCAGCCCGATAGCCGATTCTGCGGCGGCCACCGTCAGAATAAAGAAGACGAATACCTGACCGAGCACATCGCCGTGCATTCGCGAGAAAGCGATAAAGTTAAAATTCACGGCCAGCAGCATGAGCTCGATGCACATCAGGAGCAGAATGACGTTCTTGCGGTTAATGAAGATACCGGCCACGCTCAGACTGAACAGCACCGCTGCGAGTAGTAGATAATGAGAGACCGTGATCAACGCCGCGTCCTCATTGATCCGAGTCCTTGGTCGACTCCATCTGTACCAGGCGCACCCGATCTTCCCTGCGCACGGCAACCTGCTCGGCGATATTCTGGGTCTTCAATCCCGGTCGGCGACGCATGGTCAAGGTAATCGCAGCGACGATCGCCAGCAACAACACGAAAGCCGCCAGTTCGAATGCATAGACGTACTCCGTGTATAAAACGGCGCCGAGTTCCTTGGTATTGCTATAACCTGCTGGATGCGGCTCCGGCACGGTCAGAAAAGGAAGATCCTGGCTCCGAAACCAGATGACATTGCCGATCTCGAGGATTACGACGACAGCGACCCCGATACCCAGGGGCATATAACGCGTATACCCCTCTCGCATCCGCTCCATATTGATATCGAGCATCATGACCACAAACAAAAACAGCACCATGACTGCCCCGACATAGACCAACAGCAGCACGACCGCAAGAAACTCCGCCTCCATAAGCAACCAGAGCATCGCGCTTTGAAAGAACGCGAGGACGAGAAACAGGGCCGAATGCACCGGGTTTCGGCTGGTGATAAGACCCAGGGCAGCGATGATCAGAATCGCGGCGAAGCTATAAAACAGTAGCGTGATAATCAAACGAATGCGGCCTGGTTTCTAACGATAAGGAGCATCGGCGGCTCTATCAGCCGCGATCATGCTCTCGTACTTGTCGCCTACTGCGAGCAACTTATCTTTCGTCATGATGTTTTCGCCGCGTGTTTCCATGTGATATTCGTGAATTCTCGTTTCCACGATCGCATCGACCGGGCAGGCTTCTTCGCAGAACCCGCAGTAGATGCACTTGAAGAGGTCGATGTCGTACCGAGTAGCACGGCGAGTTCCGTCTTCATCAACATCGGATTCAATCGTAATCGCTAGCGCCGGACAAACAGCTTCACAAAGTTTACAGGCGATACAACGTTCTTCCCCATTCGGATAACGCCTGAGCGCATGCAACCCACGGAAACGAGGAGACTGAGGCGCCCTCTCTTCGGGATATTGCACTGTGACTTCTTTCACGAAGAAATTTTTGAGCGTCAAGCGTAACCCCTTACCGAGTTCGGTCAAAAGAAACGTCTTGATCAAATTTTTAAACATCTAGTGTGCTGATCTCTCTAGGCAGCCCATGGTCCGACTTCGAGGGCCACCATGACGCCCTCTACGGCAATCCAGATGAACGTAATCGGTAAAAATACTTTCCAGCCCAGACGCATGATCTGATCGTATCGGTAACGCGGGAAAGTGGCTCGCGCCCAAAGAAAACAGAACATAAAAAACGCCATCTTCAACGCCAGCCAGGCGAAACTGGATTGAGCGAGAAAACTCGACTCCAAGCCCGGAACCCCGGCTAGTGGCGACATCCAACCGCCGAAAAAGAAAATCACCGTAAGCGCCGTGATCAAGATCATGTTGGCATATTCCGCAAGGAAGAACAGCCCAAACGCCATACCGGAATACTCGACGTGGAACCCTGCAACTATTTCGGACTCGCCTTCAGCGACATCGAAGGGCGAGCGATTCGTTTCTGCCAGGCCCGAGATGAAGTACACCACAAACAATGGAAACAACGGCCAGACGAACCAACTCAACACGCTCGTGCCTTCCTGCGCAACAACAATCGCGCGGAGATTCAGGCTGCCGCTGGCCATCAGGACCCCGACCAGCGCGAATCCCATGGCGATTTCATAAGACACGATCTGTGCAGCAGAACGCATCGCACCCAGAAAAGCATATTTTGAGTTAGACGCCCAGCCGGCGATGATGACGCCATAGACCCCCATCGAGGTGAGCGCCAGAATATATAACAGCCCTGCGTCGATATCCGCCACCACGAAATCATCACTGAACGGCACAACCGCCCACACGGCAAATGCTGTAAGAAGTGATAGTAACGGCGCTAGGTAAAACAGGAACGGGTTGGCGTTACTCGGTACGATAATTTCCTTGAGCAACATTTTCAGCGTATCGGCAATCGGCTGCAGCAATCCGTACCAGCCCACCCGGTTCGGGCCAAGCCGATTCTGCATATAGCCGATGACCTTGCGCTCAGCGTAGGTAAAATACGCGACGGTGCCCATTAACAGCAGGATCACAAGCATCACTTCGATACTCGTCAACACGATGTAATGGGCGACTACGGGAAGACCTATTAGCGCCACCAGGCTATCGATATAGGCAAGTAGGCTACTCATGTCGTTCGCCTACCTACTAGCCTCCGCGCGTCTCACGTGCGATGCGGGTCTCCTGCAGCGCAGTACCGCGTCGGACGACGGCATCGACGGCATAAATCGGTACGTCCAACGCCATCGCATCCACGGCGACCGGCTCGAGACTCACCGCCGCTCGCCCGTTATAGTCATTGTTCGCTTCGACGTGCCCAATCTCGCTCGCCAGCGCCTCGCTTATCTCTGCCGCGTTCTGGTACTCGCAGTCCGGTAGATTGAGCTCGTTGCCGAGTACACGCAGAACTCGCCATCCCGCCCGCGCGTCGCCAACAAGGCTTGCTGCCGCACTGAAGCTTTGCCAGCGACCTTCAACGTTGACGAAGGTCCCCGCCGTCTCGGCAAAGGTGCCGATGGGTAACAATACATCAGCACATTCCAGCAGCCGTTCAGTCACAAACGGAGTGAAGCAGATGACAGTGTCAGCCGCTTTCAGAGCTTGCTCCGCCAGCGTACCATCGGCTAGATCGTGGTCGGGCTCTAGGCCAAAGAGCAGGTAGACACTGCGCGGTGATGCAAGCATGCCATGGGCATTAAGCCCAGCGGACTCGAGTGCCCGGCCCCCAGGCCCACGGTGTGGCAGCAACCCGGCCAATGCCGCGCCAACCGCGTTCGCGCCTTCCGGTAGATAGCCTAAGCGCGCTCCGGTCAGATCGGCCAACGCCGCAGCGAGGCGTCGGATATCAGCGTAGCGCGGATGACGCATCGCCAACTGCCCTAACAAAATCAGGCTACGTTCCTTGTTCAACAGGACGCCTGCTGCATCGCGGTGGGCGTCTTGAATCTCTACACGCTTCAGCGCCTTGGCCAATGGCGCAGACATGTTGCTGCCCTTGAGTTCGGCGGCAGCAACCACCACGCCCGCGAGCAACTCTGCGAAACGCTCTAACGGCGCTTCGACGTAAGCGGCGCTGGGGAAATGAGTTTCATACGGCACTGGATTCACGAACCCCACGGCCGCCCCGTTTACCGCAGCTTTACGGATCCGGTGCGCGATGATCGGCACTTCCATACGCAGGTTGGAGCCGATGACGAGGACTCCGTCGAGATTGTCGAGCGCAGCGATAGAGGTGCCGAGCGATAACCAGAGTGGATCGGATGCCTGGTCGCTGAAGTCGCGCGTCCGCAGCCGATGATCTAGATTCTGGCAACCGAGATGCCGCGTCAACCGGTTGAGAAGATACATCTCCTCGAGAGTCGAACTGGGTGAGACAAGGACGCCCAGCGCATCTCCTTCATCGCCCAGGTCGTTGAGCAACGATTCCCGTGTTGCAGCCAGCGCCTCTGCCCAGGACACGTCAAACCACTCCTGATCTTTTTTTAGTAACGGTGATGTCAGCCGATCCGCCGTATAGACGCCTTCATAACTGAAACGATCCCGGTCCGAAATCCAGGTCTCGTTGATCGCCTCGTTTTCCTGCGGAACGATGCGTTTGAGCGTTCCGCGTAGTACGTGGCCATAAAGATTGGAACCGACACAGTCGTGTGGCGACACCAGGGGTATTGCCATCATCTCCCAGGCGCGGGCACCGAAGCGGTAAGGTTTGTTGTTGAGTGCCCCCACCGGGCACAGGTCGATGATGTTTCCCGACAGTTCGTGATCGACGCTGCGCTCGATGTAGGTACCGATCTCCATGTGTTCACTACGGCCTGTCGTGCCGAGTTCCTGGATCCCGGCAATTTCCTGACCAAAACGGATACAACGCGTGCAATGAATACAGCGCGTCATGTCGGTCGACACCAGCGGCCCCAGGTTTTTATCCTGCACAACGCGCTTCTGGTCTGCGTAGCGAGAAATATCGCGGCCGTAACCCATGGCGAGATCCTGCAGCTCGCATTCGCCGCCCTGGTCACAGATCGGACAATCCAGGGGGTGATTGATGAGTAGAAACTCCATCATGGCTTTCTGCGCCGAGATCGCGATGCGCGACCGGGTAAAGACCTTCATCCCTTCTGTCACGGGCGTCGCGCACGCGGGTAGCGGCTTAGGTGCTTTTTCGATTTCGACGAGGCACATACGGCAATTGGCCGCCACCGATAGCTTCTTGTGATAGCAGAACCGCGGCACATAGGTCTTGTGCCGGTCGGTCACTTCGATGAGCATCTGCCCTCTACGCGCCGTGACCGACTCGCCGTTGATTTCGATGTTGACCGTGTCGTCACTCATAGGATTCGCTCACGAGCGTCAGGCAGCCGCCGGTTGATGCGCTTCGACAATGCTGCGGCCGCCGTTCTCAACCATGTACTCGAACTCGTGCCGGTAATGTTTGATGAAGCTCTGGACAGGCCACGCGGCTGCGTCGCCGAGTGCACAGATAGAATGGCCTTCGATTTTGTTCGCGACGTCCACCAACAGATCTATGTCCCCCTTGACGCCGTCCCCTTGTTGGATGCGAGTCAACATGCGATAGAGCCAGCCGGTACCTTCGCGACACGGAGTACATTGCCCGCAGGACTCCGCGTAATAGAATCTCGATATCCGGCGCAGGACACTGACCATGCACGTGGTCTCGTCCATTACGACCATGGCACCCGTGCCAAAGCCTGAGCCGATATCACGCAACGTGTCAAAGTCCATCGTCAGATCCATGATCACATCCGCAGGCACCACCGGCACCGACGAACCGCCGGGGATTACGGCTTTCAATACCCGATCACCACGCATACCGCCAGCGACTTCCAGGAGTTCTTTAAACGGAATGCCGAAAGGCAACTCGTAGTTGCCCGGCTTCTCGACGTGGCCCGACACGGAAAAGATCCCCGTGCCTCCGGACCCGGGGCAGCCCAGATCTGCGAACCATCTCGCTCCATTGCGGATGATCGCGGGCACCGATGCCAAAGTCTGCGTGTTATTGATCGTGGTCGGCGCACCGTAGAGCCCATAATTCGCGGGGAATGGCGGTTTGAATCGCGGCTTACCCTGCTTGCCTTCCAGAGATTCCAATAACGCCGTTTCTTCACCACAGATGTATGCGCCCGCACCAACGAACGTGTGTAATGTAAAATCGATACCGGAACCCTTGATATTTTCGCCGAGCCAGCCGGCTTCGTAGGCTTCCTTCACGGCCGCTTCAAATCTCGGCACCGGCTCGCCCAAGAACTCCCCTCGAATATAGTTGTAACTGACGGTAGCGCCCATCGCGAAGCCGGCGATTGCCATCCCTTCGATCAGCGCGTGTGGATTGTATCGGAGCACGTCACGGTCGTGACAGGTACCCGGCTCACTCTCGTCGGAGTTGCACACCAGGTATTTCTGAACACCTGGGTCCTTCGGCATGAAACTCCACTTCAGCCCCGTTGGGAAACCGGCGCCTCCGCGACCCCGAAGGCCGGAGTTTTTCACTTCCTCGATGACCGCCGCTTGATCGAGTTCACCACTGAGGATTTTCTGCCAAGCTTGGTACCCCCCAACCGTCAAGTAATTTTCCAGCGACCACGGTTCCTGCTCGATATCGAGCGTGCTGAAACACACTTGCGTGGTTACCGGCATATTCAGCCCTACTCCAGTTTCTCGAGTACCGCATCTACCTTCGCGGGTGTGAGGTTCTCGTGATAGTCATGATCGACCATCATCATCGGTGCTCCACAGCATGCCGCCAGACATTCTTCCTCGCGGTTCAAATAGAACTTGCCGTCCTCGGTACTCTCACCCGTCTTGATACCGAGTTTTTTTTCCAGGTGTTCGACGATTTCGCCGGAGCCACGCAGCATGCAGGAAATATTCGTACAGACCGAGATTCTGTATCGGCCGACCGGTTCGGTCTCGAGCAGCGAATAGAATGTCGCGATCTCATAGACCTGAATGGGAGGCAAGTCCAGATATTCGGCGACCGAATCCATGAGTTCGGGCGTGAGATAACCTTGGTTCTCATGCTGGACGGCGTGTAACGCGCCGATGACAGCAGAGCGCTGCCGACCTTCCGGGAATTTTCGTACCCAGTGATCGATCTCTTCGCGAACGTGCTCGGATAGTTGTAGCTGGTCACTCACCGGTCTATCTCTCCGAACACGATGTCCTGGGTACCGATGACGGCGACAACATCGGCCAACATATGCCCCACCACCATCTCGTTCATCGCCGCAAGATGAGCGAAACCCGGCGCCCTAACTTTCATGCGATATGGTTTGTTCGCACCGTCCGAAATCAGATAGACGCCGAACTCTCCTTTCGGAGCCTCCACCGCCGCATAGGCTTCGCCTTCAGGCACGCAATAACCCTCGGTAAACAATTTGAAATGATGGATCAGAGCCTCCATATCATCTTTCATCTCCATGCGATTTGGCGGCGAGAACTTGTGATCATCGAGGATGACCGGGCCAGCATTCTGCCGTAACCAATCAACGCATTGTTCAACGATCCGGTTTGACTGGCGCATCTCTTCGATTCGCACGAGGTAACGATCGTAGCAATCACCCGTCGCGCCGACGGGAATGTCGAACTCAACCTGGTCGTAGACTGCATAGGGCTGTTTCTTGCGCAGATCCCATGGCACACCCGACCCCCTGAGCATCGGCCCGGAAAATCCCAACTGCATGGCGCGCTCGGGCGACACGACACCAATATTGACCGTACGCTGTTTCCAGATGCGATTGTCGGTCAACAGCGTCTCGTAATCATCAACACAACCCGGGAAGCGCTCTGTGAAAGCGCCGATGAAATCCAGCAGCGACCCACGGCGGGCCTCATTCATGCGTTTAAGGTCTTTCTCCTTCCGATGCTTGGAAGGTTGGTATTTGGGCATCCGGTCGGGTAAGTCGCGATAGACGCCGCCCGGGCGATAGTACGTCGCGTGCATCCGCGTTCCCGACACCGCTTCATAGCAGTCCATCAGGTCCTCGCGTTCCCTGAAGCAATAGAGAAATATCGTCATTGCCCCGACGTCGAGTCCGTGCGATCCGAGCCACATCAGGTGATTCAGAATGCGCGTAATTTCGTCAAACATGACGCGGATGTATTGGGCGCGTATCGGCGGTGTGATACCGAGTAATTTTTCGATGGCGAGCACATAGCCGTGCTCGTTGCACATCATCGACACGTAATCCAGGCGATCCATGTAACCGATGGTCTGATTGAACGGTTTCGATTCAGCGAGCTTTTCGGTGGCACGGTGCAAAAGGCCGATATGCGGATCGGCCTTTTGAATGACCTCGCCGTCCATCTCCAGTACCAATCGCAATACGCCGTGCGCCGCCGGATGTTGAGGCCCGAAATTCAGCGTAAAGTTTTGGATCTCAGGCATCGCCGTCATCCTTGAGACCGGGGTCGTAGCGGTTATCGTCGCGAATCGTCTTCGGCACAAGTGTGCGCGGCTCAATACTGACTGGCTCGTAGACGACGCGGCCCTTGCTCGGGTCATAGCGCATCTCGACATTGCCGATCAGCGGAAAATCTTTGCGAAATGGATGGCCGATAAAACCGTAGTCCGTAAGAAGTCTTCGCAGATCTGGATGACCGACGAACGCAATTCCGAACAGATCGAACGCTTCCCGCTCATACCAGTCCGCCGAGGACCAAATCGATATTACGGAGTCGACCATTGGCCGCTCCTCGTCTACACAGAAGATCTTCAGACGGACTCTATGGTTGTGCGTAATGGATAACAGATGATAAACAACCGCAAACCGGCGTTCCGGCCGATATTGGGTGTCTGCTATCTTGTCCGTGCCCGCCGTCTGATCTGGAAGTACGCCGCGACTGAAGCCGGTGGAAGTCGCCGAAGCAGTGTCCCACTCGTCGCGGCCGTAGCTCAAGTAATCCACGCCGCAGATATCCATCAACATCTCGAATCGACAGGCTTCGTCGTCGCGTAAAATTCGCGCGCACGCCACCAGGTCGGCGGCGGCAAGCTGGTAGCCTAATTCGCCATGAGCGCTGTCCATGCGCGTCAGCTTGTCTCCGAGCCTCGATTCGATAGCTGCAGCCAGCGCAGCGTATTTAGACGTGAGCGTTGTCACTCTTGGTGACGATGCCATCAGCGGGCGATCGTGTGGGTGCGGCGGATCTTCTGTTGCAGCTGGACGATTCCGTACAGCAAAGCCTCCGCCGTCGGCGGGCAGCCGGGGACGTACACATCGACGGGGACTATTCGATCGCAGCCGCGCACGACGGCATAAGAATAGTGGTAGTAGCCACCGCCGTTCGCGCACGATCCCATCGAGATGACCCAACGCGGCTCGGCCATCTGGTCGTAGACTCTTCTCAACGCGGGGGCCATCTTATTGACCAGTGTGCCGGCGACAATCATGACGTCCGCCTGCCTCGGGCTACCTCGGAACACGATGCCGAATCGATCCAGATCGTAACGGGCCGCGCCCGCATGCATCATCTCCACCGCGCAACAGGCCAGACCGAAGGTCATCGGCCACAATGAGCCGGTTCGCGCCCAGTTGATGAGTCCATCGAGCTTCGTCACAACAAAACCGTGTTCCATGATTTCGGGGATCTCGACGGCTGCGTTCTGAGTCAATCCCATTCCAGCGCTCCCTTCCGCCACTCGTAGATGAAGCCTACGACGAGTACAGCAAGAAAAATTCCCATCGCAACGAGACCGAACATCCCGACTTCATCGAGCGAGACTGCCCATGGGAAGAGAAAGGCGATCTCCAAATCGAAGATGATGAAGAGAATAGCGACGAGGTAATAACGCACGTCGAAGCGCATCCGCGAGTCTTCGAAAGCCTCGAAACCGCATTCGTAAGGCGCCAATTTATTGGGGTTTTTCTCCCCTTTGCCCAGTGCCAGACCGATCAGCAAGAGGACGAGCCCCAGGCCGCCTGAAATGATCAGAAAGATCAGAATGGGAGCGTAATTTGCGAGCATTTACCTACCGGGTAGCAATGGAACGGCGCGGATTGTAACAGTCACAGTCTGCTTTGTGTGCCGGCATTGCATTCATTCCAATGGTGCCGATGGCCGGACTCTCATGCTACACACTCTGAGACGTCCGCCTCTAGTATCTATACGGCTCTTAGGTTATAAAGTGTACCACATCCCGTGTAACACGGAGCCGTTCATGAAGACCCGGCATCTACTCAAACGCAAGCAGACTTGGTACGTTCGTAAACGCATCCCACCATCCCTGAGCCACGTCCTAGGCACCGAAATACAGCGAACGACCGGGACTCGTGACCTCGACGAAGCTCGTCGCCGCCGATGGGCAATTTTAGCTGACATTCAGAGGCAGATCGACTTCGCTCGTGAACGTGCGGGTTCGGTGCCCGGATCTGCTGATTGGATCAAGGCCGAGGCCCGCGCCATCCTCCAATCCGTGCGCGACGGCGAGACGGAGCAAGACACCGCCGATCATGTCGCAATCGACTACCTGCTCTCCGAGCTGGTCAAGCTGAAAGGTTACAAGCTCGACGCCCACGGCCACCCGATCATCACCGACGAGAAGGTGTCTCAAGCAGTCACCGGAGCCGCCGAGCTACTCAGCGGTGGTCCCGACCTGATCCGGCTGTCTGACGCCATCGCGGAGTACCTGAGTAAGAAGGCACACCTACGCCCGTCCACTCTCAAATCGAAGGCTCGCCGACTGAACGCGTTCCGCGACTGGTCCGGCGACAAGGCTGTCCGCGTGATCGCCCCGCTGGACGCTGGTCAGTACATTTCCGAGGTTCTACTAACCCGCACGGACACATCGAAAACTAGTGAGGACACCATCAACACCCTAGGAGCGTTCTTCAAGTGGGCGCGGCGGCGGGGCTACACCGAGACGAACCCTTTTGAGGGGCAGACGGAAGATGTTAAGGGTTCAACCCGTGGCGGTGTGGTGTTCAAGAGACGACCGTGGGCACCTGACGAATTAGCAGCCATGCTCGAAGGTCTCTCCACAGGTCAACCAATGGACACCCGCCTGAGATCGCTGCTAGCTATTGGCGCTTACTCGGGCATGAGACTCAACGAGATATGTGCGACCGAACTGGCGGACGTTCACGAGACGTACATTCATCTGCGCGAAGGGAAGACCGACAGCAGCATCCGAGACGTGCCGATACACCCCACCCTGCTTCCCCTCATCACCCGGCTACGCAAGGAATCCACAGACAGCTACCTAGTGTCCGGACTTAAACCAGGCGGGGAGGATGGTAAGCGCAGTCACTACGCGTCGAAGCGTCTCGGTGTTCGCCAACGCAGCCTCAAAGTCGTTGACATGTACGTGTACCCCAACGGACGCCAGTGCAACCGCATCGACTTCCACGCTCTGCGCAAAACCTTCAACACCGCCATGCAGCGCGAAGGTGTGCCCATGGAGGTACGCAAAGCAATTATCGGCCACGCGTCCAGCGAGGAGAACATCGAGGCATACACGACCTATGACCCCGGCGTCCTAGCCGAGGCTGTGCAGAAGGTTAGCTACGGTGATCTGGACAAAGTGATCCTCAAACTTGGAGACTAACGACATGACCGACAACGGCTACGGCTTGCGGCGACCGCAAGTTGAGTGCACAGGTGAACCTGCGGACACGCCTACAGTCACGCCCGAAGTGAAGCCGCAGGAAACACCTGCGAGGCCAGTAGCGGCCCTGTGCAAAACCTGCTGGCAAGTCCTCGCGCTGCCGGACTTCGCCGCGCCCAACGAGTGCATGAAGTGCAACTCGAAGAGACTCAGTGGCGACACGCAGACCACAGGAGAA